>NZ_JAFMPL010000064.1:0-45361 GCF_019038455.1 Nocardia noduli | reverse complement strand
GGCCCGCTCGCACCAACTGGGTCAGCCGTTTCAGTGCCGGAGCCTGCGGATCGAGCACGATGGACGTGCGAAGGACGGTCGATCGGACGGCGGCCGCGTCATCGAAGGCCCGCTCCCATGGTTCGGCAACGCCGGTCATCTGCGGCAAGCCATCGGGCAGGGGAGTTGTTTCCGTGCAACGCTTCTCGCCCGCGTCCGACCAGATCGCGGTGGTACTCGCCTGCACCCAGTAGTCGACGGGGGCGGGCAGTGAGGCCACCGCGTCGACCAGCGCGCGCGTGGAATCGACTCGGCTGCGGCGTAATTCGTCGACATTGCGTTCGGTCGGGCGGCAGTCGACGATCTTGCCCGCCAGGTTCACGATGGCGGTGCGGCCCGGATTGCGTAGTGCCCCCGTCCATTCGCCCACCGTCCGGCCGTCCCATTCGACCTGGTCGAAGGGGGATTCGGGATCGCGTCGGCGGGTGAGGACGGTGACCCGGTGACCTCGGCAGAGCAGGTCGGCGGCGATCTGCCTGCCGAGCGCGCCGCTGCCTCCGGCTATCACGACGTTCAGCGCGGATTCGGCGGCGGTGATTCCCGCCGACCGCGCGAGCCGCGCGAAACCCACCCGGCCGTCGCGTTCCAGCAGACCGCCGACCATCGCGCGTGTGACCGAGGCCGACGGCCCGTCGAACGTGAGTCGTTGCTTCACAAGGGTTCCGCCGTCACGCGCCGACAATTCCCAGCTCAGTCGCATCACCCCGGCGGGCTCGGGCTGCTCGAGCGCGAGTTCGCGTCCCGGCACCACCGACGTCAGGACGAACGGGGCGGCGGCGCGTGTGTGCAGCGCTTCGAACAGTCGTCCGCGCGGCACGTAATCCCCGGTCGTGCCGGTCTCGACCGGTCCGTGCAACACCACCGACGTCACGCCGGGGTTCCACTGCGGCCACCGCACCGGATCTCCCACGACCTCCCACACCCGATCGGGAGGTAACGCGATGAACTGGGTGTACGTCGATGTACGAGCCATGAGCCACACGCTAATCCGCGCGATCACCGCACCGGTAGGTGTGCTTGCTCACCGGCCGGTCGCCCGACTGGATGACACCGGCGGCTTCGACCGCCCCACCGGCCGTGCCGTCAGTCGCGCTCCGGCCCCAGACTGATCCCGCGAGTCGCGAGCCAGGGGATCGGGTCGATGCGGTCGGTGCCGTTGAGCCAGACCTCGAAATGGCAGTGCGGACCGGTGGATTCGCCACGATTGCCGACCGTGGCGATCTCGTCGCCCGCGGTGACGTACTGGCCGACGGTGACCAGCGCGGTGTTGATATGCCCGTAGACGGTGACGGTCCCGTCGTCGCCCCGCACTCGGACCCACATGCCGAAGCCGCTGGCCGGGCCGGCGTCGATGACAGTGCCGTCCTCCACCGCGTAGATCGGCGTGCCGATCGGTGCGGCGACGTCGACGCCGGGATGCAGCGTGCCCCAACGGGCGCCGTAGCCGGAGGTGAAGGTACCCGAGGTGAATTTCGTGAACAGGGGGCGTAGTTTTGCGGCTTCCTCGGCGGCGAGTTCCTGCGCGTACCGTGCGCCGCTGTCGAGGAGTTCAGAGAACTGCGTGGGATCGCTGGGCCGCACCGTGTCGAGCAGTTCCGGGGTGTCGGGTGTGGCAGGTGTGTCGATGACCGCCGGTGCGCCCGCGGGGAGCTGATCCGCCGCGGACGCCTGACCCATCGCCTCGTATTCGACGGTCGGTACGGACTGACCTTTTTCCTGGAGCAGGGTGTGTCCTGCGGAGACGAACGCTCCGGCAGCCACGGCGAAGGCGACGACCCGGCCGCGCAGCGAATGCGGGGGCGGCGGTGGGCGATGTGCGCCGCGACGGCGGCGCGAGGTCCCCGTGTCAGGGTAATAACTGAAAGATTGCTCGCCGCTGGATTCTTCGTACCATGACGATTGTCCCCAGCTGTCGACTTCGTGGTCGCGCCCTTGTCTCACGGTGCGATCCGACGTTCGCGCGAAAAATGACCGAATTGCCGGAGAATCGAAGATTGTCCGTTAATTCCAGGTCCCGCAGCGGATCTCGCGATGTGTGCGACGATCTTCACGCGCATCGAGTTCTTCATCCTCCGAATACCCGCATCGTTAGGTCAGCGAACTATCGACGGTAACGAATCAATTGCTGTAAAGCAACACCGGAATGCTGTGAATTTTCGTGTCGCGCTGCGGGATTGATACTTCCGAGATTCGGATCCGGTAGGGCGAACGACAGTTCGACGGCCGGGTGCACCGAACAACGCGGAACGGTCCCGGGGCGCGTATTTACGCGTCCCGGGACCGTTCCGGAATTCGATGGAGGGGAGGGTGACTAGTCCCCGCGCGGGCCGAGGCTGATGCCGCGAGTGGCCAGCCAGGGCAGCGGGTCGACCTTGTCGGTCCCGTTGAGCCAGACCTCGAAATGGCAGTGCGGGCCGGTGGAGAAGCCGCGGTTTCCGATGGTGGCGATCTGGTCGCCCGCCATCACGCGCTCACCCTGCTCGACGGTCGAGGTGTCGATGTGGCCGTAGATCGTGACGGTGCCGTCGTCGTGCAGCAGTCGCACCCACATGCCGAAACCGGCGGCGGGGCCGGATTCGATGACGGTGCCGTCGGCGACCGCGTAGATCGGGGTGCCGATCGGACCGGCGATATCGATGCCGAGATGCTGCACGCCCCAGCGTGCGCCGTACCCGGATGTGTAAGTGCCCGCGGCGAATTTGGTGAAGAGCGGACGAAGTTTGGCGGCCTCCTGGGCTGCCAGATCGTCGGCGAACCGCTGGCCCTTCTGGAGCATGTCGTTGAACTGGCCCAGATTGGCCGGTGCCGAAACATTCAGAACCTGGGGCGAATCGGGGTCAAGACTCGGATCGGCGAGGCTCACCGACTGCGCGGCGATCTCGTGGATCTGACCGGATGCCTCGTAGTCGATCGTGGACGACGGCTGGTCGGGCGAGGCGAACGCGGCCTGGCCCGCGGCGACGACCGCGCCCGCTGCCACGGCGACGACAGCGGCCCTGCCCTTGAAAGCGGCGGGCGGGGCGGGCATGCGGTGCGCGCCGCCGCGCCGGTTGGTGCCCTTGCCGGGGATGAAGGCCGGTGAAGCGATGGCGTCGGGATCAACCGGTTCCGGCGCCCACGAACCGTCGGCGTCCGGGGTCCAGCCCTGGTCGGTGGGGGACCACTGACCGTTGGCCTCGGGGGTCCACGCACCGTCGGAATCCTGCGCCCAGGAGGCGTTGGAATCCGGTGTCCACGAATCGTCGGTCTGCGCGCTCCACGTGCCGTCCGCGTCGGGCGTCCAGGCGTCGCCGGAGGACCACGCGCCGCCGTCGGTCCACGAATTCTGTTGGGACCAATCGGCATTCGCGGCCCACTGGCCCGTGTCGCAGGTCCCGGTGTAGGGGCCGCCGTCGTGCTGCGCGTCGTAGGCCGCACTCGCTCCCGCCGCCGCGCCGCCCGCCGCGGGGGCGTAGCGGTGGTCGGAGGGGAAGGCGCGTCCGCTCCGGTCGGCATGGGGGAAGGGCTCGTTGTCGTCGCGATAACGATGACCCGACCGCGCGCGATTACCGGGAGCGAGGGTGGAGCGATTAATCATCGGCTATGCCACATCGTGAAGCTGGAGTGGACGGACCGAAAGGTCACGCTGCCGGGAGTCCGGCGAAATGTCGATGTCGGGTCGATCAACGCTGAAACGGCTCTCTACCTGCGGAGCAATGTGCATCAAGGCTTGCCGTCCTCCTAGTCGTGACCTGGCTGTGACATCGACCGCATTGACGGTAACGAAACGATCGCGAAGTCCGCAAGCGCTGCGATCCATCTGTACTAACATGTGAGATTGATCACGGTGGTGGCGGGGAATTTCTCACTGTGCATCGGGCGGTCGGGTGAGGTCGGCCGACGACGATTCGTAGTAGGCGTGAGCGGGTCCCGGCTTACCGGCCCCTACCTGGCGCACGGTCAACAAGCTACTCGCCAGTAGCGTTGGCCAGCGGTTTTCCCGCCTCGAGTATCGGCCCGTGACCTGCGCCACTTAGGATGAACGTGGCCGATTGGCCCTCCATGTGACTGGTTAGAGTCCGACCCGACCCGCTTCCGACGTCGGGCCGCCAACAAAGACGTTGTCATGACAACGCAGACGAGACGGTGAGTACATGGATCTCTTCGAATATCAGGCGAAGGAGCTCTTCGTTAAGCACGGAGTGCCTTCGTCCGAGGGCCGCGTCACGGACACGGCCGAGGAAGCCCGCGTCATCGCGGAGGAAATCGGCAAGCCGGTGATGATCAAGTCCCAGGTGAAGGTCGGTGGACGCGGAAAGGCGGGTGGCGTCAAGTACGCGGCCACCCCCGACGACGCCCTGACGCACGCGCGGAACATCCTGGGCCTGGACATCAAGGGCCACGTCACCAAGAAGATCCTTGTCGCCGAAGCCAAGGACATCGCGGAGGAGTACTACATCTCCTTCCTGCTCGATCGTTCCAACCGGACCTACCTGGCCATGTGCTCGGTCGAAGGCGGCATGGAGATCGAAGAGGTCGCCGCCACCAAGCCGGAGCGCCTGGCCAAGGTCCCCGTCGACGCCGTCAAGGGCGTCGATCTCGCGTTCGCGCGTTCGATCGCCGAGCAGGGCCACCTGCCCGCCGACGTGCTGGACGCGGCGGCCGTGACCATCCAGAAGCTGTGGGAGGTGTTCGTCAACGAGGACGCCACCCTGGTCGAGGTCAACCCGCTGGTGCGCACTCCGCAGGACGAGATCCTCGCCCTCGACGGCAAGGTCACCCTGGATGAGAACGCCGAGTTCCGGCACGAGGATCACGCGGCCTTCGCCGACGTCGACGCGACCGACCCCCTGGAACTCAAGGCCAAGCAGAACGACCTCAACTACGTCAAGCTCGACGGTGAGGTCGGCATCATCGGCAACGGCGCGGGTCTGGTCATGTCCACCCTCGACGTCGTCGCCTACGCGGGCGAGGCCCACAACGGCGTCAAGCCTGCCAACTTCCTCGACATCGGCGGCGGCGCCTCGGCCGAGGTCATGGCGGCGGGCCTGGATGTCATCCTGGGCGACGCGCAGGTCAAGAGTGTCTTCGTGAACGTCTTCGGCGGCATCACCGCCTGTGACGCCGTCGCCAACGGCATCGTCAAGGCGCTGGAGATCCTCGGCGCCGAGGCGAACAAGCCGCTGGTCGTCCGTCTCGACGGCAACAAGGTCGAAGAGGGTCGCAAGATCCTCGTCGACGCCGCGCATCCGCTCATCACGCTTGCGCAGACAATGGACGAAGGCGCCGACAAGGCCGCCGAACTGGCTTCCCGGTAATCGCCGAGCCGAGTAAGGAAAAACCTGACATGTCTATCTTCGTGAACAAGGATTCCAAGGTCATCGTCCAGGGCATCACCGGCGGCGAGGGCACCAAGCACACCGCACTGATGCTCAAGGCCGGCACCCAGGTCGTCGGCGGCGTCAACGCGCGCAAGGCGGGCACCACCGTCGCGCACACCGACAAGGACGGCAACGCGGTCGAGCTGCCGGTGTTCGGCACCGTCGCCGAGGCCATCGCGGCGACCGGAGCCGACGTCTCCATCGCGTTCGTGCCGCCGAAGTTCTCCAAGGACGCCATCATCGAGGCCATCGACGCGGAGATCCCGCTGCTCGTGGTCATCACCGAGGGCATCCCGGTGCAGGACACCGCCTACGCGTGGGCCTACAACCTCGAGAAGGGCAACAAGACCCGGATCATCGGCCCGAACTGCCCCGGCATCATCACCCCCGGCGAGGCGCTGGTCGGCATCACCCCGGCCAACATCACCGGCAAGGGCCCGGTCGGCCTGGTGTCCAAGTCGGGCACCCTGACCTACCAGATGATGTACGAGCTGCGCGATTTCGGCTTCTCCACCGCCATCGGCATCGGCGGCGACCCGGTCATCGGCACCACCCACATCGACGCCATCGAGGCGTTCGAGAAGGATCCCGAGACCAAGCTGATCGTCATGATCGGCGAGATCGGCGGCGACGCCGAAGAGCGTGCGGCGGCCTACATCCAGGCCAACGTCACCAAGCCGGTCGTCGGCTACGTCGCGGGCTTCACCGCGCCGGAGGGCAAGACCATGGGCCACGCGGGCGCGATCGTCTCGGGCTCGGCGGGCACCGCCCAGGCGAAGAAGGACGCGCTGGAAGCGGCGGGCGTCAAGGTCGGCAAGACGCCGTCCGAGACCGCGGCGCTGGCTCGCGAAATCCTGGAGAAGGCAAGCATCACCGCCTGATCCCGCCGGGAAGCGGGAACTCCCGCATATCAGGACAAGGCCGCCGTCCGGTACGAACCGGTGGCGGCCTTCGTCGTATCGGTCGGGGGAGGTGACCCGGGCGGAGCCGTGCAGTAGCGTCAGAAGGGTCAAGCCGAACACGACGAACGACTCGATCGAGGAGACGACGACATGTCATACCCGACCGGAGGCTCCGGGTACAACACGCCCGTGACGCCCTCCGCACCCTCCGATACCGGCCAGTCGGCGGTTGGTGCAGCAGGGACAGGTTCGAGCGGTTCCGCTTCCGATGCCACGGCGCAGCGGGGTCTGCCGTTCTTCCTCGTGGTGGGTGTCGCCGCACTCGGTGTGATCAATTTCCTGCTCGGATTCCTGCCGTTCTTCGGCAGTGAGTTCGTCAACCCGGTCACCGGCGCGATCCTCGCCGAGGGCAGCGCGAACGCGTTCGAGGCGCGGGTCACCAGCCTGCTCGCCGTCCTGTTGTTCGCGGGTGTGCTGGCCGGACTCTCGTTGCTGCCCAAACAGAATTGGAAGGGCGTCGCGGCCGCGGCCTCGGTGGCCGGATTCCTCGGCCTGGTCTTCCAGGCACTGTTCCTCGGCGAGGGTTCCGCGCTGAAGATCGGCGCCTTCCTGCTGCTGTTCCTCTCGTTCGTGCAGGCCGCGATCGCCGTCGCCGCCGTGCTGTTCGAGGCGGGCATCCTGAAACCGCCCGCGCCCAAGCCGGTTACGCCGCCCGCGCAGCAGGGCGGATACGGACAGGGATACGGCCAGCAGGGTTACGGGCAGAGCCAGCCCGGCGGTGGCTACGGCCAGGCGCAGGGCGGCCAGTACGGTCAGCCCGGCTATGGTCCCCAGTCCGGCACCGGGGCGCAGTACCCGGCGCAGCAGCCCTACGGTCAGAGTCAGCCGAGCCAGCCCGCCTACGGGCAGAGCCAGCCGAGTCAGCCGACCTATCCCGGTGCGCCCGGTCAGTCCTACGGTCAGCCCTCCTACGGCCAGCAGCCCGGATACGGGGCCCAGCAACAGGGTTCGCCCTACGCGGGCGGCCAGCCGCGCCCCGACGAGAGCGCCACGCAGCACTTCGGCGGAAACCTGGGCCAGCCGCGCCCCGACGAGAGCGCGACCCAGCACTTCGGTGGGAACCAGGGCCAGCAGTACGGCGCGCCGAGCTACGGCCAGCCCCCGCAGGCTCAACCGCCGCAGCAGCCCCAGCAGCCCCAGCAGCCGTTCGGCGGCGAGCAGAGCAAGGACCCGTCCTCCGACGCGACCCGGGCGTTCCGGCCCTCCGACGACAACAAGTAGCCGTCGACGACCAGAAGTCGACACGATTCCCCGCGAGCGCTCGACCCGATCGGGTTGGGCGCTCGCGGTGCGCGCGGACCCTGTCGCACGCACCGATTTCCGCGTGTCGCGTCACCGCACCGGCCGGTCGCGGCGCGCCTGCACCGATCCCCTCGGCAGAACTGACACGCTGAATTGCCATGAGCTCCACGAGAAATTCCCTTGTCCGCCGGAGCCCGGGAGAGCGCGGTGGACCCGATGACGCGACCGGGCGCGGCGGCGATTCCCGATCGCGGCGCGCCAGGCCGACGCCGGAGGAGCACGACGACGCCGGATTCCTCTCGCTGACTCCCGAACGGGCCAGGGTGCTGCTGTTCGTCGCCGCCCGCCCCGCGACGCTCGCTCTGACCGTCATCGCGGTGCTGATGCCCGCCGCGCTGCTGTTCGCAGACAGCGGACTCGACGGCACCTCCGGTGCGATCGCGTCGGGCTGGCTTGTGGCGCACCAGGTTCCGTTGGTGATCGGCAAGACACCGCTCGGCCTGCTTCCGTTGCTGCCCACCGCGCTGCTGGCCTGGCTGTCCGCGCGCGATTGCGCGCGCGCCGTCGAGCCGGACAGTTCGCGCGCCGATCTCGGCTGGATCGTCGGGGCCGCGCTGTCGGGTCCGTTGCTGGTCACCGCGGTCTGTCTCGCGGTCGCCGAGGACGCGTCGGGTGTGGTCGCGCTGCAACCGCCGAACACGCTGTCGGCGTTCGCGTGGGTCGGCGGTCTGTATTCGGTGGCCGCGACGGCGGGGATCGCGAATCGCGATCGCCGCCGGTTCTTCGCGCTGCTGCGCGCTCCCGATTGGGCCGTCGCCGGGGTCTACGGCGCGGGCCGCACGGTGGTGCGTCTGCTCGGGTGCGCCGCCGTCGTCACGCTGGTGTCGTTGCTCGCGCACGGGTCGCGCTTCCTCGAGGGCTATCGGGCGTCGGGCAATTTCGCCGGTGTGCTCGGGCTGACGTTGCTCTCGCTGGCCTATCTGCCGAATGTGGTCATCGGAGCGACGGGGATACTCGTCGGCTCCGGGGTCGAATTCGGCGATGCGTCGGTCGGGGTCTTCTCGGTGGTCGGCGGACCGGTTCCCGCGGTGCCCGTGCTCGCCGCGCTGCCGTCGGGACCGGCGGCGGGCTGGTGGGTGGTGTTGCTGCTCATCCCGGCCGCGGTCGGGGTACTGGGCGGCATCGACGCCGGACGGACGTCGGCCGACCGCGCCACCGCGCCCTGGGCGACGCTGAGTTCGGCCGGATTCGCGACGCTGGCGCTCGTGCTGCTCGGCGCCGTCGCGGGCGGTGAACTCGGCACCTTCGGCAGCGTGGGTATCGATCTACCGGTCTTCGCCGTGGTCACCTTCGCGTGGCTCGCGCTCGCCGGATACGCGGGTCTGCTGTTCGCGCGGTGGTTCGTGGTCCCGGTCGGGGCGCCGATCGCGGGTCGCGACCTGCACGGGGCGTACGAGGAAACCGACTACGACGATCACGACGACGCCTACTACGACGACCGCCACAACGACGGTGACCACGGCGGCGACTACGAAGCCGACGAGTACGACGAGCACTACCCGGACGACCACTACGACGAAGACGATTACTACGACTACGCCGACCATCCCGAGGACGACGCGCTGGAAGGCGAGCTGGTGGACGAACAACCCTCGCTGCCCGCACGGCCCGCTCGCCCCTCCGCGCCCCCCGACATCGTCGACGCCGAGGTGGTCGAAACCCCGCACGACGACCTGCCTCCGCTACGCGAGCGCTGACGAGCCGAGGGCCCCCACCGGTCGAAAGTGAGCTGACCGACACCACTAGGCTCGAACCCGGCGGTGTATCTCCGCCGCCCCGACTCGAGACCCAGGAGTGGAGCGCTGACGTCCTCCGACGCCCCGTCCAAGCCCGCTGAGCCCTTCGGGGCCGCCGCCACCGTCGTCGTGCTCGCCTCGGGCACGGGATCGCTGCTGCGCGCGTTGCTCGAGGCGGCGTCCGCGGCGGACTACCCCGCGAAGATCGTCGCCGTCGGCGTCGACCGGGTATGTGACGCCACCGGCCACGCGGACGCGGCGGGCGTGCCGCACTTCCTGGTGGCGCTGAAGGATTTCCCCGACCGCGCGGCCTGGGATCTGGCGCTGACGGACGCGGTCGCCGCCTACGAGCCCGATCTGGTGGTCTCGGCCGGATTCATGAAGATTCTCGGCCCGGCCTTCCTCGAGCGCTTCGGCGGCACGATCGTCAACACCCATCCCGCGCTGCTGCCGTCCTTCCCCGGCGCGCACGGGGTACGTGACGCCCTCGCCTACGGGGTGAAGGTCACCGGCTCCACGGTTCATCTGGTCGACTCGGGCGTCGACACCGGTCCCGTCCTCGCGCAGGAGGCCGTACCGGTGCTGCCCGACGACGACGAGAGCACCCTGCACGAGCGCATCAAGGTTGTCGAGCGACGGTTGTTGGCGGAGGTTGTCGCCGCTGTCGCGACGCGAGGCATTGTCTCCGACGGACGAAAGGCAGTTATTCCAGTGAGCGAGTATGCCGGTGACTGACAACAGCGAACGATCGATCACTCCTGGCGTGCGTCGGACGATCCGCCGCGCGCTGGTCAGCGTCTACGACAAGACGGGGCTCGTCGAACTCGCGACCGGTCTGCACGCCGCGGGTATCGAACTGGTCTCGACGGGTTCCACCGCGGGCCGGATCGCCGACGCGGGCATTCCGGTCACCAAGGTCGAGGATCTGACCGGTTTCCCCGAGACCCTGGACGGGCGGGTCAAGACCCTGCACCCCAGGGTGCACGCGGGGATTCTCGCCGACACCCGCAGGCCCGAACATCTCGAGCAGCTGACCGAACTCGGTGTCGAGGCGTTCGAGCTGGTCGTGGTGAATCTGTATCCGTTCACCGAGACGGTGGCCAGCGGTGCGAGTCAGGACGAATGCGTCGAGCAGATCGATATCGGCGGGCCGTCGATGGTGCGCGCCGCCGCCAAGAATCATCCGTCGGTCGCCGTCGTCGTCGACACCGGCGATTACGACGAGGTGCTCGACGCGGTGAAATCCGGCGGATTCACCCTGGCCGAGCGGACCGCGCTGGCGGCCAAGGCCTTCCAGCACACCGCCTCCTACGATGTCGCGGTGGCGAGCTGGATGACCGGCGTCCTCGCGCCCGCCGTCGCGCAGGAACCGCCGAGCGCGCCGTTCCCCGGCTGGATCGGTGGCAGCTGGGAGCGCGCCGCGGTGCTGCGCTACGGCGAGAATCCGCATCAGGAGGCGGCGCTCTACACCAACGGCGACGGCCGGGTCGGTCTGGCGCAGGCTCGGCAGTTGCACGGCAAGGAGATGTCGTACAACAACTACACCGACGCCGACGCGGCCTGGCGTGCCGCCTACGACCATTCCGCGCCCGCGGTGGCGATCATCAAACACGCCAACCCGTGCGGTATCGCGGTCGGCGCGGATATCGCGCAGGCACACCGCAAGGCGCACGCGTGCGACCCGGTCAGCGCCTTCGGCGGGGTGATCGCGGCGAATCGTGAGATCACCGTGGACATGGCTCAGCAGGTCGCGGAGATCTTCACCGAGGTCATCGTCGCGCCGTCGTACGCCGACGGCGCCGTCGAGGTGCTCCAGCGCAAGAAGAACGTGCGCATCCTCGTCGCCGAGCCGCCACGTCGACCGGGTATCGAATTGCGGCCGATCAGCGGTGGTGCGCTGGTGCAGCGTCGAGACATCCTCGACGCCGAGGGCGACGACCCGGCCAACTGGACCTTGGTCTCCGGTGAGGCCGCCGACGCCGACACCCTGACCGATCTCGAATTCGCCTGGCGCGCGTGCCGCGCGGTGAAATCGAACGCCATCCTGCTCGCGCACGACGGTGCGTCCGTCGGCGTCGGCATGGGGCAGGTCAACCGGGTCGACGCGGTGCAGCTCGCGGTGCAGCGGGCGGGCGATCGGGCCAAGGGTTCGGTGGCCGCCTCCGACGCGTTCTTCCCGTTCCCGGACGGACCGCAGCAGCTCATCCAGGCGGGTATCCGCGCCATCGTGCAGCCGGGCGGTTCGGTGCGCGATCAGGAGACCATCGACCTCGCCCGCGAGGCGGGGGTCACGGTGTACCTCACGGGTTCTCGGCACTTCGCGCACTGAACGCGCGGATCGGATGGTCCGAACGCCACGTCGGGATCGACGTGGCGTTTTCCGTACCCGGACACGGTGTTCCGGAGTGTGCCGTATCGAGGTGAATTCGATGTCGGCGATGTCCTCGGGCGAATTCGTGGACAACTTCACGACGGTGCCGCGGCCGTGACGGTCGCTGTCGCGACACTTTCGGTGCGGGCGGGACGGATGGCGACCGTCGCGTTGCCTCGGTAATCACCGGCAAAGTTGACATATCACAAGCGGTCGCGTCCCTCGCGGCGACGAGACCAGCGCAGACCGCGTGTTTGCGGCGACGCTCTAGCGGGTATATTTGTGCGCCTTCACGATTCGAGCCGATTCAGCGTTTCGGCGGCGACCGTTGAGATTGCGTTACGTGCGGTGCGTGTCCGAATTGTCGTGGTGCACAATAGGCGGCATGCGCATAGTCATCGTGGGATCATCCGGCTTTCTGGGCAAGCATCTGGTGACCGCTCTCGGGGCCGACGGTCACGAGGTCGTTCGACTGGTGCGGCGTGAGCCCGACGCCGCCGACGAAATCCGTTGGGATCCCTACACCTCCGAACTCGATCCGGCGATCCTCGCCGGCGCGGACGCCGCGATCAATCTCTGCGGCGCGGCCATCGCGGGCGACCGCTGGACCCCCGAATACAAGAAACTGCTGCGCGACAGCAGGATCACCACCACCGCGGTGCTGTCCGAAGCCGTCGCGCAGGCGCGGGTGCCCGTTCTGCTCAACGCCTCGGCGGCGGGTTACTACGGCGACACCGGTGACGCCGACGTCGACGAATCGGCCCCGGCCGCCACCGATTTCCTCGGCACCATGTGCGGGGAATGGGAAGACGCCACCGCCGTCGCCGCGGCGTCGGGCGCGAGGGTCGTCCTGCTGCGCACCTCCAACGTGCTCGCCTCCGATTCCGAGATCATCACCAAACTGCGCCCGATCTTCGCGCTCGGCCTCGGCGGACGCTTCGGTACGGGTCGGCAGTACATGCCGTGGATCTCGTTGCCCGACTGGGTGGCGGCGGTGCGTAGCCTGCTCACCGGTTCGGTATCGGGCCCGGTCAACCTGGTCGCGCCGGAAGCGGCGACCAACGCGCAGTTCGCCAAGGCCTACGCGAGCGCGCTGCGTCGCCCGTCGTTCATGGTGCTGCCGGGCGCGGTGCTGAAGATGATCGGGGGCGAGGCGGGCGCGGAACTGCTGCACGGCCACAAGATGCGCTCGAAGGTGCTGGAGAGCACCGGATTCCGGTTCGAGCACCCCACCCTGCGCGAAGCGCTCGCCTGGACCGTGGCCCGCTGACCTCTCGTTCGAACAGCGCCGTGGAGTCCGTGCGTACCGAAGGGGTTTTCGGTACCGGCTCCGGGGGACGGCGCGTCACGCCGCGCTGAGTACCGGGCGATCGCCGAGGGAAGTCTTCAGCGGCACTTCCAGCGTTCCGAAGACCGCCACCATCGTGCACATCTTGCCCACCGCGTCGGCCCTCTTACCGGAGCGCAATTCCACCACGACCGTCTTCGACGTCTCGGTCACCTCGGCGTCGACGCCGTAGCATTCGGGCGCGCCGGTCTGGAAATCGACCGCGATCCGGTCGTCGGAGATTCGCGTCCACGACGTGAACGGGATGGAATGCGCCCCGACGATCGTCGGATCGGCAATGAACGGCCTGCCCTGGTTCTGGCCCGCGTTCTCGGTCGGAGTACTCGGTGTCGCGGTGCCCGAGGTCGGCGGCGCGGCACTGTCGTCGTCGGAAGCGCCGCAGCCCGCCACGGCGATCGCGGCGAACAACGCCACGACGGTTGCGGTGATCCGTGCTCCCGGGTTCCGATCCATACGGCAAACCCTAGTGGTGGGGCTCCGCCGGGTTCCGGCTCGGTGGCGTCAGTAACGCATGGCGTAGGAAAGCTTGCGCCACAACGATTTCTTGCGCTGGGCGGATTTGAAGCGGTCGTCCTCCTCGAGAATCTTGGTCGCCGCCCTGACGCGGCGCTGCGATTCCTCGATGGCCTCCTCCACCGGCATCACGGTGTCGAGATCGAACAGATCGATGATCCTGGCGACCCGTTCGGCCACCGTGCCGCCGACCACCTCGTAGGGCAGTCCGAGTTCGCGGACCACCGAGAGCAGGCTGTCGTCGGAGAGCGCGCGGAACGGCTCGGACACCGGTCGGTGGCCGTCGGCCCTCATCGGAAACTCCACGGGCAGATGGACATAGGCGTCGTAGAGATGCCTCGCCCGCTCCTTGACGACATCGCCGACGATATCGGTGTACTCGTGCAGCGGTTTCTTGCGGCCGATCCCGGCGACGGTCTTGATCGCGCGCAGCGCGAATCCGGCTCCCGGGTTGATGCCGACCGCCATCCTGGCCGTGCCGTACACCCATTCGTGCACCACCGAGCCGTCGGAGATGAAGGACCCTTCGATCGACTCGTTGTGCACCCGCTCCTCGAACCTGCGCAGACCGAGTTGGAGCAGTTCGATCGAATTGAGTTCCATCACGGTCTTGCCCGGCGCGAGGTCGACGAGCAGTTCGCGCGAGGTCAGCGCGTGCGTGCGCGGGATACCGGTCGCGATCGACAGTGCCTCGGTGGTGGTGCTCTTGCCCACACCGTAGGTGCCGGAAATCGCCAGTTTGATGTTGTCGCGATGTTGTCCGCCGACTATGTACACCGTCACGCCTCCGATCGATCAACGCTGGTCATCACGCAGAATCTCCCAGCCACGTTCCCGCGCCACCGATTCCAGTGCCGGGTCGACCGGGATCACGGCCGGATGACCGACACTCTCCAGGACGGCCACATCGCTGATGTGGTCGCCGAATCCGTAGTCCTGCGCGAGGTCGTGACCGGGATATCCGGCCGCGAACGCCTCGACCTCGGTGCGCTTGGCCGGTCCGATGAGCGAACGCAGGACTTCGCCGGTGAACAGCCCGTCGGCCTGCTCGAGTTCGGTGCACAGCACGGCGGCGCAGCCGAGTTCCTCTTCGATCGGGCGCAGGCAGGCGCGGAAGGAGCCGGAGACGAGGACCGTCTCGACTCCCTCCGCCCGCAAGGCGCGCAGCCGGGTGAGCACCGAGGTGCGATACAACCCGGCCGCGCGCAGTTCGTCGTGCCAGATCACCGCGGCGGCCTCGACCTCGCGTACCGGGATATCCGCCCAGAGCAGGTAGTAGCTCTCGTTCAGCGTCGCCCGGTCCGCTCCGGTCTCGGCCAACCGCCGCATCCGCGTCCGGTGGCCCGCCAGCACCTCGCCACGCCCCGTCGTCTCGAAGAAGTACTCCCCGAAATGATGCAGCGTGCTCACGCGCAGCAGGGTGTGGTCCACATCGGTGAACGCGAAGCGCGGTCTGGTCGCGAGCGTCAACTCAGGCCACCGGGGCCTTGTCGAGTGTCAGTGCCTCGGTGGGCACACCGGGGGTGGCCAGCGCCGCCTCGTCCAGATCACCGCTGCGCAACGTGAGGAACGCGATGACACCCGAGATCGCCGCCAGCACCGCCGCGAGCACCATGGCGTTGTGCAGGCCGCTGACGAACGCGGATTCCGCCGCCGAGCGCACCGCGTCGGCCGCGTTCCCGAGTTCGTTCGTGCCGAGCACCGACGGTCCGCCCGCGGCGATCGCGTCGCCCGCCTCGGCGGCCTTGTCGCCGAAGACGGTCTTGGCGGTCTCGGTGTCGGCGAAGGCGCCGCCGACCCGGTTCTGGAAGAACGCGCCGACCGCCGCGATGCCGATCGCCAGACCCGCCTGCTGGAAGGTCTCGTTGATGCCGGAGGCGGCGCCCGCCTTGTCGGGAGTGGTCACGGCGATGGAGAAGGCGGCACGCGGCGGATTGAACAGGCCCATGCCGAGCCCGATCAGCACCATGCCGGGAATAAGGGCCGTCCACGAATCGCCGACATCGACCAGCAGGACCGCGAAAAGTCCTGCCGCGATGAGCAACTGCGACGCGCCGACGAGCAGGGCGGGGGCCAGTTTGGCGACCAGGCTGCCCGCGACCGCCGCCGCGACGAACAGCAGCAGGGTCAGCGGCAGGAAGCGGACGCCGCTGGCGAAGGCCGAGTATCCGAGCAGATTCTGCACGTAGGAGATGAGCAGGAACAGCGCGGGCATCACCGACAGCGCGCACAGGGCGGTCACCACGGACAGGCCGTTGAACGTCTTGTTGCCGAACAGCGTGAGATCGAACATCGCGCGGCCCGGTCGGGTGAGCTGCAAGTACACGAAGGCGACCAACAGCAGGATCGCCACGACGAAGCAGCCGATGATCCGCGCGCTGCCCCAGCCGTCCTGCTGGCCGCGCATGAAGGCGAGCACGAGGAAGAACAGACCCGCCGAGAAGGTGGCCATACCCGGCCAGTCCAGCGGAGGCGGTGTCTCGCTGCGGGATTCGCGCATCTTCAGGAAGCCGACCGCGAGCGCGGCGATCGTCACCGGGACATTGATCAGGAAGATCCAGCGCCAGCCGAGGGATTCGGTGAGGCCGCCGCCGATGAGGGGGCCGAACGCGATGGCCAGACCGGCCACGCCGCCGAAGACACCGAAGGCCATGCCCCGGTCCTTACCGCGGAACTCGTGTCCGAGCAGCGCTGGTCCGACCGCGAAAAGGATCGCGCCGCCGAGGCCCTGGACGAGCCTGGCCACGATCAGCGTCAGGTCGTTCGGCGCGAGACCGCACGCGAGCGAGGCGAGTACGAAGATGACAAGGCCCGCGTCGAACACCTTCTTGCGGCCGATGCGGTCGGCGAGTGATCCGGCGGCGAGCAGGACCGCGGCCAGCCCGAGCGCGTAGGCGTCCAGGATCCACTGCAACGACGAGAACGACGAATCGAAGGCGGCGCGGATATCGGGTAGGGCGACGTTGACGACCGTCAGGTCCAGCATGAGCATGAAGGTCGCCAACGCGACCACGACGAGCGTCCATATCGAGCTGTCGGAACGCTGTCCGGTTTGTTCGGCACCGGCTGTTGCCATCGGTTTACCCTTCTGATTTCCAGTACGGCGGTGTCGGGTGTCAAGCGGCTCGGAGCGCGGCGTTCACCGCATCCGTGACGGGAATGACCTGTGGTAGCTCGAACATCCCCGCTACCCGGGTGACGATTTCCTCCAACGGACCCCCGGTCACGAGATAGGGGACCGACGTTTCGTGCAGGGTGTCGAGCAGGAGGCGATCTATGACAGTGTGAAATTCCGACTCCGGCTCGGCGGTGGCCGCCTCGCCGTCCAGCCGGAGATGGACGAAACCGTCGTAGGTCGTCCGTGCGCGGCGTACGACGATGCCCGCGTGCGCCACGAGGTAACGCTGTTCGAAAACGCGATAGGGCAGATCCTGCGGACGGCGCAGCCAGTGCCCGAGCCGCCTGGTGCTTCGCAGGGTCTCCGCGACAGCCCATTCGTGCAGAACCGAACCGTCGGAGACGAATCCGGTTCCCAGCCTCGCCTCCGAATCCACCCGTTGCTCGAAACCGCGCATCGGCGCGTCCACCGTCGCGGCCAGTCGGCGATCGGCCACCGGCTTCGCGAGCTGCTCGGAAATGGTCGCGAACGACAGTCCGGTGGCCAGGGACAACGCGGTACACACCGCGGTCTTCCCACTGCCCGGGGCACCGGTGACGGCTAGTCGTAACGCGGGTGAATCCTTCATCGGGTGTCCTCGTATCGCGGCGATCGTTCCGCGGAACTCTCACCGAGCGTGCGAATGACACGACTCGTCCGGAGTTGCTTCACAATGTCAGCCGAAATCTAGTAATCAAACGATAACTTGTCAATATTTGGGCGTGGTAACTTGAAGTACATGATGGCCAGACTGAGCGCGGCCGAGCGCCGCGAAAGGATTCTGGAGGCTGCGGGGCGGGCATTCTCTCGTGGCGGCTACGCCGGGACCAGTACAGATTTGGTCGCGCTGGAGGCAGGTGTGTCCCAGCCGTATGTCGTGCGCATGTTCGGTAGCAAGGCTGATCTCTTCCAGGAGGTGTTCGATCGGGCGGTCGAGGAACTGATCTCGGCTTTCGCGGCCGAACTCGACGATCCGGCGGCGGCGACCGCGCCGGATGTGTGGGACCGTCTCGGCGCGGTGTACAGCAGGTTGGTCGAGGACCGCGACGTGCTCGTCGTGCTCCTGCAAGGTTTCAGCGCGGCGGCCGCGCACCCGCAGATCGCCGCGGCGGCGCGGCGCTGCCTGGTCACCCTGTTCCACCTGCTGGTCGAGCGCACGGGGAGCCCGGCCCAGCAGGTGCAGCAGTTCATCGCCAACGGCATGCTGCTCAACGCGCTGCTCGCGATGGACGCGCCGGAGCACGCCGCGGAGGAACCCGCCCTCGCGGCGCTCGCCGACTGCGCGCTGGGCCAGCACACCGGCTATACCCTCGGCCCCTCAGTCCGGAAGTTGATGGGCAAGTAGGCAGGAGCCGGTCACGCCCTGGAACTCCTTGATCAGCAGATCGGCGCTGCGCCAGCGCTGACCGCCGCGGTCGATGACCGACGAGCGTTTGATTTCCACCGTGCCGTCGAAGGTCTCCTCGGAAGGGCGATGCGGACCGTCGGCGAAGAATTCCAGTTTCCGCATCCACAGGGTGTTGCTGCTCGTGCGGTCGAGCGAATCCATCGCGTAGAGCAGGATCTGCGACAGCTGGGCCGCGCCGACGACCGCGTCGATCGGCGAGACCGAGTTCCAGTAGGCCGATTCGGCGCCGACGTATCCGCCCTCGATCCCGGTACGGACCTGCTGGCGCCCGGTGATCCTGGTCGAATCCGCGCTCACGACGAGGTCGGTGGCGGTCAGCGTGTGGTCCTTCACGCCGTTGAGGTAGTAGTGCGGAGCGGGACCGAAGATATCGCCGAGGGCGGCGATCCGGTCGACGCCCGGCACGGTCGACGTGCCCGCTCCGATCGGATGGACCACGGTCATGGTGCCGCCGAGATTGCCGACCTGGAATTTGAAGGTGGTCTCCGACTCGTCGTCGGCGGTCTCGGCGGTGGCCGTGATCGTCGCGGTGACGGGGATGCGATCGAGATCCTCGTGCGGCTGTGCGCCCGCACGCACCGTCGCGTGCCTGATCCACATACGCGCGGATTCGGCGGGATTCAGATCACGGGTGTGAACGATCGCCGCGTCGCAGAGCGTGGCCGCGAGCATGATCGTGTCCACGCTGCTGACATGGGGTACCAGTTCCCGGTGCTCTTTGCGTGACCAGGCCGCGGGGTAGGTCAGGCTGGCGAGCCCGGAATGCTCGGCGCCGGTTTCGGTCGACCGGCTGATTCCGAGGGCGGACAGTTCGGGACTTACTTTCTTGTAACCCTCACCGAAGTAACGATCGGACCGTGGTCCGAGGGGCTCGTCGTAGCTGGAGAATGTAACGGTCATCGCACAACACTTTCGAGGAGCAATTCGATAATTCGGTCAGGCAACCTTGGGAAGGTCGAAAACTTGGCCCGCATAGGAAAGACCGGCGCCGAATGAGACTTGGAGCGCGAGTTGTCCTGGTTTTGCTCGACCGGAGGAAATGAGGTCGGCAATGGCGAGCGGCAGTGCGGCAGCGGAAGTATTTCCGGCTCGCCGTACGTCATCCGCGACGACTACCGATTCATCCGTCCAACCGAGTTTACGGGCGACGCCGTCGATAATTCGGAGATTTGCCTGATGGGGAACGAATACCTCGATATCGGAAAGTGCGATGCCCCCGGCTTCGGCAATTTCGGAAACTATTTTCGGAACGGCGGTCGTGGCCCATCGGAAAACCTCGGTACCCTCCATCATCAAGAAGGGAGTCGGGGTGCCCGCCGGATCTGCGCGCTGTTGTTCCCAGGTCGGTTCCTGACGGATCAGATGCGATTGCTCGCCGATGCTGCCCCAGATCGTCCGGCGGATGTATCCGGACTCGGTGCGGGTTATCAGCGCAGCTCCGGACCCATCACCGAAGATGGGGGCGACCGATCGGGAATTGCGATCGATGACGTTGCTGAGCTTCTCGGATCCGATCACGAGAATGGTGTCGGATTGTCCGGCATTGATGAGTGCGGCGGCTTGACCGATACCGTGTGCGTAACCGGAGCACCCCGCGGAAATATCGAACGCGGCGGGCCGGTCGCATCCCAGCTCGGCGGCGATAATAGGCGCGGCGGCTGGGGTCTGATTCAAGTGGGTGGAACTCGCCAATATGACGACATCGACCTGACCGGCGGATAGTTTGGCGACATCGAGCGCGGATTGCGCAGCCTGTACCGCCATCGAAATTACTGTTTCATGCCCCCCCGCAAATCTTCTTTCAGTTATTCCGGTCCGCGTGGTTATCCAAGCTTCGTCGACCCCTAGTTCAGGTGCGAGTTCGGAATTGGAAACGATTCGATCGGGCCGGTAGGTTCCGATCGTCAACATTCCGGCGGATAAGGCCGTCATAGTTCCACCCCCGAGAGGTGTTACGTGTCAATTATGTATGCATCAATGTATCACCCGTCCAGATTTATGGAATCAGATCACATGGCTATAACGCCAGTATAACAGCAACGTGTGACGAAGGTCACGTTTCTTCATAGGCGCTTGACATCGTTCGATTATCGGCATTCGAATTCGAGTTAGCCGATCGATAGCAGTACGTTAACTATTGGCTCGATCGTTGCCGTTCGGATACGTGCGGTCCGCCGATTGTTTGATCTTCAACCAGCGTTGTGGGAATTCTCCCGAACGGGGGTAATTCGATAGCTGCTGGTTCTCTCCGTGGTGCGAACGACCTCGCCGGGCCGGACGGCGGGAGGTCGGCGCGGGGCCGTGCGCCGCGCACAAGGGCGGGAGCCGGGGCCGACGCGCGACCCCGGCTCCCGCCGTCAAGTTTTCCGGGGCTTGCACCCGTACGCGACTACCTACTCGTGAAGGGCAGCAGGGCCATCTCGCGGGCGTTCTTCACCGCGACCGCGACCTGGCGCTGCTGCTGCGGTGTGAGTCCCGTCACCCGCCTGCTGCGGATCTTGCCGCGATCGGAGATGAACGTGCGCAGCAGGTTCACGTCCTTGTAGTCGACCGTCTCGATGCCCGCGGCGATCAACGGGTTCTTCTTCGGGCGGCGGGCCTGTTCGGCGCGAACCTTTTTCGAGGGTGCTCGCTTGACTGCCATATCAGGTTTTCCTTCTGCGGGATCGGTGGTTGCTACCAACTCGACTTGTGCACACCGGGCAACTCGCCTCGGTGGGCCATCTCGCGCACACGCACACGGGAGAGTCCGAACTTCCGGAGGTGACCGCGCGGACGTCCGTCCGCGGCGTCCCGATTGCGCAATCGTACCGGACTCGCATCGCGCGGCAGTCGTTGTAGCGCGGACTGCGCGACCGCCCGATCGGCCGGCGGCGTCGCCGGATCGCGGATGATTTCCTTCAGTTCGCCGCGCCTGATCGCGTAGCGTTCGACGATCCGCTCGCGCTGTTCGTTGCGGGCGATCTTCGACTTCTTCGCCATCAGCGCTCCTCGCGGAAGTCGACGTGCCCGCGCACCACGGGGTCGTATTTCCGCAGCACCATGCGGTCGGGATCGTTGCGCCGATTCTTGCGGGTGACATAGGTGTAGCCGGTGCCCGCGGTGGACTTCAGCTTGATGACCGGTCGGATGTCGGTCGATTTCGATGCCATGGGCTGTCTCCTAGATCTTGTCGCCGCGGGCGCGGATGCGGGCGACGACGGCCTCGATCCCGTCCCGGTCGATGGTTTTGATGCCCTTCGTCGAGACGGTCAGGGTGACGCGGCGGCCTTCGCCGGGCAGGTAGTAGGTCTTGCGCTGGATGTTGGGGTTCCAGCGGCGGCCGGTCCGTACGTGCGAGTGCGACACGGATCTACCGAAGCCGGGTTTGCGTCCGGTGACCTGGCAGTGGGCCGACATGCGACTCCCTCCACGAGATGATAATCATTTTCGACAATGTCGGATCCGCACTGTACTCTCGGCGATCGGTAAATGAAAATCATTGTCGAAAGGGGTTTCGGTGGTTGTGTCAGATCCCGGCCCGGTTCCGCCCGAACCCGATCGTCGGGTACCGGTGGTCCTGGTCACGGGCTTTTCGACCGAGGCGAACACGGCGGTGGACCGCGTCGCCGACGCGCTGGCGGCGCGCGCGGGTACGGCGGTGGTGCGGCACGAACTGGGTGCGTTGCGCGAGGGCGTGGTGCGCCGCACACTGCGCACCGGCGCGCGATCGGTGACGTCGGTACTGGAATTGGCCCACGGCTGCGTCTCGTGCACGCTGCGCGCCGATCTGCTGCCGCTGCTCACCACCCTGGCCGCGCGCGATTCGATCGACCGCATCGTGCTCGCACTCGATCAGGCCTTCGAGGCCGAGGCGATCTGTCGGGCGATCGATGACGTGGAGATCACCGGAGTGGTCGGCCGGGTCGACGGCCCGGCGGGGCGTGACGTGCGCGTCGAAGCGGTGCTGGCCTGCGTGGCCGCGCGGAGCTGGCTCGGTGACGCGACCGGCGACGAGACGCTGGCCGAACGTGGCATGGCGACCGCGGACGACGACAGGACCGTGGCGCAGGTGGCCGTCGGCCAGGTCGACGTCGCCGACGCCGTGCTGGCACTCGGCCACTCCGAGCCCGATCGCACCCGCGTGGGTGCCGTGCTGTCCAGGCTGGCGCCCACCGCGCCCGTGCTCTGGCTCGACGATCCCTCGCGCTTGCGCCCCGCCGACGCCGAGGCGCTGCTGTCCTCGATCTCGGCGGGCGCGCGTCGCGGGCGGATCTTCGACGCGCACGCGCCCCTACTGCGCGGTCAGCCGCCGCTGGTTCCCGAGGACGGGGTGTCGCTGATCGAATTCGCCGCGGATCGGCCGTTCCATCCCGCACGCCTGCACGAGGCGCTGGACGTCCTGTTCGACGGCGTGGTCACCGCGCGCGGGCGGATGTGGTTGGCGACGCAACCCGACGAGGTGGTGTGGCTGGAATCGGCGGGCGGCGGCCTGCGGGTCGGCGGTGCCGGACGTTGGCTCGCCGCGATGAGCGACAGCGAGATCGAACAGGTCGATCCGGCCAGGCGCGCGCTCGCGTCGCTGCGCTGGGACGAACGTTTCGGCGACCGCCACGTCTCGCTGGTCGTCCTCGCGCACGAGGCCGACCCCGTCGAGATCAGGGCCGCGCTGCACTGGGCGCTGGTCGAGGACGAGGAACTGCGCCTGGTCGAACGGTCGCCGGAGCGGGTGGCCGACTGGGACGACCCTTTCGGGGCATGGCATGCCGATCCGTGCGCGACGGACGAACCCATCGACGTGGCACAGCCGAACGATCGACAGAGCGGAGAGAAACGGTGAAACAAGGCATCCATCCCGACTACCACCCGGTGGTCGTCGAAGACGTGAACACGGGTAAGAGGTTCCTCACCCGATCGACCGCGACGAGCCCGCGCACCATCGAATGGGAGGACGGCGGAACCTATCCGCTGCTCGTGGTCGACGTCACCGCCGACTCGCATCCGTTCTGGACCGGCGCGCACCGTGTGCTCGACACCCAGGGGCGGGTCGAGAAGTTCGAGCGCAGGTACGGCAAGCGCCGTCGCGCCGGGCAGGCGTGAGATGGCGGTCCCGAAGCGCCGGATGTCGCGCTCGAACACGCGCGGTCGTCGCGCGCAATGGAAGGCGGTCGCGCCCGATCTGGTGGAGGTGACCGTCGCCGGGGTGACCTACCGGGTTCCGCGTCGGCTGGTGAAAGCGATGCGTCTCGGTCTGATCGACGTCGATCGCCTCTGATCGCCCGGCGGGGCCGGATCACGATCCGGCCCCGCCGGGCGGAACTCAGCCCTGCTTGCCGGCGAGTTCGACCAGGGTGGCGGCGAGTTGGAAGTACTTGTTGCCGCCGAGGTCGGCGATGGTCTTGATCTTCAATCCGGCCAGCACCTTGTCGTGCTCCGGCGTGAGACCCGCCAGGGCCGACGGCGGGGCGGACAGGATCTCCGCGAGTGATTTGTTCTCGTATTCCTTGTCGAGAACCTTGTCGAGCACCACGTTGACCGTCATAGGAACTCCTTCGGAACGAACCTTCGGAATGAACCTGACTGTGCCGCGTCCGGACGTAGTCTGTCCGCGTGCTGCTCGCCGACGATAACGCGCGGGACCGTGCGGCGGGTAGTGAACGCGCCGGGCCCGAACACGGTCGTCGGGGGTGGTGTCGTCCCGATGAACTAGGGGCCTGGTCGGCTTAGCGGGGATTCCAAGGCAATTTATCGGCAAACGTCTATGCAGCTTCTAGCTGGGTGTACTCTGAAATTCACGCTTGCGAAAAGATTGCTCTACGGTGAAATGCATACCGAGAGTTGGATTTTCGGGGGTGTAAAAGTCCTGGGGAAATGATGAAATCGAGCTCACAGCCCGGTACCCTCGTGCGAGAGGGCGGGTTCTCCCGGTTTCCGAGAGAACCCGCTCATCGCCAAAGTTCCGGTCTTCGACCGCAGCCCCCCGAACAGACCGCGTGAGAGCGCGTGCCGCTCATGCGTCGGGCGCGGCCGGTTTGCCGTCGGCTCCGTGACCCGGCAGCAGCGCTTCGAGTCGATTCAACTGCGCCCCCACGAATTCCGCGGGTCCTTCGATCAACGACAACGGCCACGGTAACTGTCTGGATTCCAGATTGCGGACCTCGGCGGCGAGTTCGGCGGATGTGGCTTCCAATTCGCTGATCTCCGTGCGTAATTCGCCCACCTGCGCACGCAGTGCCGTGGTCTGCGCGCGCAGCGCCGCGGTCTGCTCCTCCAGCTCGCCGATCCGGCGCAGCGCGGCGGCGATGCCCTCGACCAGCGTGCGGTGGTTTCCCTCGGCGTCGGAACCCAGTTGCGGCCAGCCCGCCGATCCGGGGCCGCGCAGCTGGGTCTGGATGTCGTGCAGCACTGCCTCTTGTTCCGGCGTCACGTCCGGCTCCTCCTGTACGAGATCCCACTGGCGAGCTCGTCCGAGCACGACCTCGTCCACCACGGCGTCATCGACCACGGTGTCGATCACCACGGCGTCGATCACCGAACCGCCTGTCTGCCACTGTAGGTCGGTGCGACGCGGAATTCGCGGCGTTTCCCCGCAGGGGTCAGCGGATCAGCTCGGATTCACCACCGCGCGCGGCCGACGGCGCGGTCCCGGCACTGCGACGGTCGGGGGCGACCAGCACGGCCGTGATCGGAATCGCCAGCGAGAGCATGCCGATCACGAACATCGGCACCAGGAACGTGAACAGCTCCTCGCCGTCGGGAGCGGACACGCGCGAATCGACGTGCACCTCCAGACCGGCCAGCCACAGATAGTGCGCGCCGATCACCGTGAGGCCGACGACGATCGCCGCGCCGATCATGGCGGGCAACGGCCACCGGTGCAGGACGAACCACAGCGTGGCGACCGAGAGGGCAACCAGCAGCACGATAGAACCGATGATGGGCGCCCAGCGCAATTCGACCGAACCTCTGACCTGGAGCGCGTCCATGCCCACGTACATCGCCAGCGAGAGTCCGGCGCCCATGGCGAGCGCGCAGCCGATCAGCCGCGGCCACACCAGGGTTCGTCCGAGGAAGATCAGCCCGGCGAACACCGCGAGCCCGGCGAGGATGGCGGCGCCGAGCAGGCGCGCCACGTCGTAACGGAACGAGACGCCACCGGGACCGTTGACGCCGAGCATCGACACGAAGATCGCGAGCCAGATACCGATCGCGCCGATGGACACGGACGCCGCGGTGAGCCACACCGTCCTGAACCGGGCCGTCACCGATTTGGTGGACTCCTTGATACAGGTGAAGCCGACCAACGCACCGGCGGCCGACACGAGAACCGAGAGCCCGAGCACCCAGTAGCCCATAGCGAAATAGCTCACGCGAAGGTTCCTTACCCCTGCCGTACCGGCTGCTCGCGGTTCTGTTCGGCGAGGCGCGCGATGGCGTATTCGGTGACGGCCGCGAGCGACTGACGGACTTCCATGGCGTTGCGGGCGTCGATGTCGACGATCGGAACACCCGCGCGGACCGACAGCGCCTCACGCAGTTCGGCCACCGGGAATCGCGGCGCGTCCGGGAATCGGTTGACCGCCACCAGGAACGGCAGTTCCCGTGCCTCGAAGAAATCGACGGCGGCGAAACTGTCCTCGATACGGCGGGTGTCGACCAGGACCACCGCGCCGATCGCGCCGCGGATCAGGTCGTCCCACATGAACCAGAACCGGCGCTGGCCCGGCGTGCCGAACAGATACAGCACCAGATTGCCCGGCAGCACGATGCGCCCGAAATCCATGGCGACGGTGGTGGTCTCTTTACCGGGGGTCGCCGCGAGATCGTCGATGCCGTCGGAGAACCCGGTCACCATGGCCTCGGTCCGCAGCGGAACGATCTCCGACACCGCACCGACGAAGGTCGTCTTACCCGCGCCGAAACCGCCTGCGACAACGATTTTCGTCGAGGCGGTGCGGTTGTCCGTGGGTGCCGAGCCGTAGGGCTGGGCGTTATAGGGCGCGGAGTCCACGCAAAGTCCTCTCCATCAGTGTTAGGCGCTCGTCATATGTTGCCTGATCGCTCAGTGTCGAGTGCACCCGCAGCGTCCCTGCGACGACCAGATCCCCGATGACGACACGGATCAGGCCGAGTGGCCGTTGTAGTTTCGCCGCCATCTCCGCGACCGAGAGTCGCGCGGTGCCGAGCCGCACGATGTCGGTGCGCAGGTCGCCGACAGGCCATTCGAAATGGGCAGTGTAGGAGATGGTCTCGATGACCGCCTCCAAGGGAAGATCGACCGCCGGCTCGGTACGCCCGGAGGTCAGCGCATAGGGGCGGACGCGGGTCGGGGGTGTTCCCGGCCCCCCGCCGGAAGGGTTGGGCATCGCACTTCTCAGACAGCCGTACGGGCGGTGGCCGAGACGACGGACCCGACCCGATCGACGAGCAGAGCCATCTCGTAGCCGATACGGCCGATGTCGTGGGTCTTGTTGGCGAGCACCGCGAGATGCGAGCCGTTGCCGACCGTCATCACCAACAGATAGCCGCGCTGCATGTCCACGATCGACTGCATGACCTTGCCGCCGTTGAACAGTTGCGCCGCGCCCGCCGCCAGACTCGCCAGACCCGCGGTCACCGCCGCGAGCTGTTCGGCCCGATCGCTCGGCAGGTGCGGGCTGGTCGCCTGCAACAGGCCGTCGGCCGACACCAGCACCGCGTGGGTCACGCCGGGTACGTCCCGGGTGAACCGGGTGACGAGCCAATTGAGGTTCTCGTCCGTCGTGTTGCTCGGGTTCTCGCTCATACAAGCCCTCCGTCGTTGTACTGGGCGTCGGCCCGCCCACTGCGGACCCCGCTGAGATGCCTGGTCAGGCTGTTTCGGATTTCATCCGGATTCCTGGTGTTGGCTTCTTCGGCGGGAGAGAGCCCGCCGGGCACCAACTGGGCGCCGGGCTGACGAATCGGCAGCCCGCCTGAGGTGCGCCCCGACGTCGTCGGATTGCTCGCCTCGGCGGCGGCCGCCCAACCCTCGTCGGCGCGCGAGGTCCACGGTGTGATGTCGTCGCTGCCGTCCGACCCCGACGACGCGGGTTCGACCAGCCACTCCGAAACCATGCGCTGATAGATCGGGGTCGGTGTCTCCGCGGTCACCGGGCGCAGACCGGTCACGGTGGTGGTCGAGGTGATCGCCACCGGTTCGGGCTCGGGTGCGGGGGCTTGCCGCGGTGCGAGCGTTTCCGGAGCGAAGGTCTGGGTCTCGGCCCAGATATCGATCTTCTCGGGTTCTGGGGAGTACGAGGACTGGTTCCGATCGGCGGGCGCGGGCAGCGCGAGCGGTTCGGACCGGAGGTAACCGTCGTTGTTCCGCTCGGGGTACCGGCGCGAGGCGCGGCCGGGATCGGTGGCTTCGACATCGATGACGGGGGCGGGCCCGGAATTGTCCCGCTCGCCCGGCACCGCGACCCGGATCGCGGGCCTGCGCTGCGGCAGACCGCCGCCCATGTCGTAGGCCTGGGTGTTGGGCCCGGACTGGTCGAAACCGGAGGTGTGCTCGGGCAGCGCCAGACTCGGCACCGGCACCAGCGCGCGCGGCGGCTGCGGATTGGCCTCGGGGCGCGCGATCTGCAACGGCGGGGCCGACATCTGCGCGGGCCCGTTGTCGTGCGAGATCGGGACCGGGGAGACGAGCGTCCCCGGCAGGTGCACGCTCGCGGTGATGCCGGGCTGCTGGGCCATGGCCGAGGTACGGCGCAGGTTGACGGTGATGTTGTGACGCTTGGCGAGCCGACCGACGACGAACAGGCCCATGCGGCGGGCGGTCTCGACGGTGACCTCACCACCGGAGGCGAGGTGGTCGTTGGTGGTCTGGAGATCCTCGGTCGACATGCCGAGGCCGCGGTCGATGATCTCGATCAGGTAGCCGCCGTCGACCGCGCGCGCGACCGAGACCGCGACCGGGGTGGTCGGCGGCGAATAGCGCAGCGCGTTGTCGATGAGTTCGGCGAGCAGGTGCTCGATGTCGACGGCGGGTTCACCGGGGACGATGCCGTCGGGGGCGGCGCCGATCTCGACGCGCTGGTAGTCCTCGACCTGCGAGACCGCGCTCCAGAGCATGTCCGAGAGCGGGACCGGGGGCAGGTGGCCGCGCCGCAGCGCCGTGCCCGCGAGCACGAGCAGGTTGTCGCCGTTACGGCGCATGCGGGTCGCGAGGTGGTCGAGGCGGAACAGGCTCTGCAAGCGTTCCGAATCGTCCTCGTCGTGTTCGAGTTCCTCGATGAGCGAGAGCTGCTGCTCCACGAGGGACTGGCTGCGCCGCGACAGGGTTTCGAACATGCTGCCGATCTGCAGGCGCAGACGGGCCTGTTCACCGGCCAGGTGCAGCGCGGCCTGGTGGATATCGTCGACGGCGCGGGCGAGCTGGCCGATCTCCTCGGTGGTGTGCACGTCGATCTGGCTGGTCTCCGGGGTCGAACCGCCGGAGCGCACCACCTCGATCTCGTTGGGCAGGTCGACGTGGGCGACCTGCAACGCGCCGTGCCGCAGCCTGCGGATCGGGACGACGAGCGAGCGGGCGACCGCCAGCGCCAGCGCCAGACCGGCGAGCAGGGTCGCGACCACGATCGCGATATCGCGCAGCACGATGCCGCGCAGTTCCGAGGTCCGGTCGGCCAGCCGCTTGTCGATGGTGTCGACGAGGGCGAGCGTGGTCTGGTCGTAGGAGGCGGCGCTGGTACGCAGCGAATCCACGACCGCGGGGTTGGTCGTCGGATCGCCGACGTTCTGACCGAATGCCCCTAGTCGGGTGTTGATCGCGTCGATCAGCGTGTTGGCGTTCAGCGCCGAAGACGGTTGCAGCTGGGCGAACTGCATGATGAGCACGAGCTCGCCACCCGCGGTGGTGAGAACCGTCGGCTGCACGGCGGGGTTCTTGGCCGCGCCCGGCGAGCCGATCAGCATGTACTGCTGGGCCAGCAGGCGGCGGGCGTTGGTGGTCACGCCGAGTTGCAGGAAGTAGCGCTGCACGGAGAGTTCTTCGATCGTGGTCGAGACCGCGATCGCGTTACCGATGCGCGCCGCCACGTCGTCGGCCTGCTGACCGATGGTCACCGGCGACGAGCTGCGCAGGCTGTTGCGCATCGCGCGGCCTGCGACGAGCGCGAGATCGAGCTCCTTGCTCACACTGTCGGGCGCTCGGGTCGATTTGAGCGCTGTTTCGAGATCGGCCGCCGCCTGGTCGAATTTGCCCGCGACCCTGTCGATGGCCGAATCCGGCTGATCCTCCCATGAGGTCGCCGCCGACAACGCGAGTTGCTCGGTCGCCGAACCGAACCCGAGCATGGGGCGGATGATCCTTGCCTGTTCCGAGGCAGCGTCCAGCTGCGAGATCATGTCGAGCTCGTCGTTGATGCGCAACACCGCGAACGTCGAGGCGAGTACTACCGGTAGCAGCAGTACGACGCCGACCTTGCGGGTGACGGACCAGTTGGACAGCCTGAATTGCCTGGAACGCGGTGCTGATTCCATCCGCTTCCGTCGCCTCCACTCCGCGCGGGGTCCCCGGTGGCTTGTGGCTGTTCAACATGAGGAAGGGATGAACCTGCTGAGAACCAACTCGAGGTCTTCTTTTTACCGCTGGGAACATACCGTGATAGCTGGTTATCGGCAATCTGAGACACCCGCTTTGAGAACTCTCGAATATGGCTGAGCAGAACGCCTTTCGTATGCCGAACGGACCCGGCTCTAGCGGAAATCGGCCGATGCTGAAGAAAGGTGCTGGTCACGCTGTTGGTTGACCCGGCCACGAGGTCGCGCGATCGACACGGCGTGTCGGATGCGGCCCTCTCAGTGGACTCTCAGTCGATACGGTCAAACTGGGGGCATGCGCATTCTGGTAGTCGACGACGATCGCGCCGTCCGTGAATCGTTGCGCCGGTCGTTGACCTTCAACGGTTACTCCGTCGATCTCGCGGTGGACGGGGTCGACGCGCTGGAGAAGGCCACCACGCAGCGTCCCGATGCCCTCGTCCTCGATGTGATGATGCCGCGACTGGACGGGCTCGAAGTTTGCCGGAGACTGCGCAGCACCGGAGACGATCTTCCGATTCTGGTTTTGACAGCGCGGGATTCGGTATCGGAAAGGGTTGCCGGACTCGATGCCGGGGCCGACGACTATTTGCCGAAACCCTTCGCGTTGGAAGAATTGCTCGCCCGATTGCGCGCGCTGCTCCGCCGCAGGGCGACCGATCCCGGTGAGGGTTCGGAGGCCATGCAGTTCGCCGATCTGTCACTGGATCCGGTGACGAGAGAGGTCGCCAGGGGCGATCGGTCGATCAGCCTGACCCGCACCGAGTTCTCGCTACTGGAAATGTTGATGGCGAATCCGCGTCGGGTGCTGACGCGCAGCCGAATTCTGGAAGAAGTCTGGGGCTACGATTTCCCCACTTCCGGCAACGCGCTCGAGGTCTATATCGGCTATCTGCGCCGCAAAACCGAGGCCGAGAGCGAACCCCGGCTCATCCATACGGTTCGTGGAGTCGGGTACGTACTCCGCGAAACTCCTCCGTAAGCCGGCTCGACAATGGCCAGGACTGTGCCCCGGCGACCGGTGGTCGCCACACTCGGTCAGCAGCGTGCGCCGGATTCCGCGGAGATGCGGCCGCCGATGCCGCTGACCAGGTCGGTCTCGTTGCGCTGGCGGGTGACCCTGCTCGCGGCCTCGCTGGTCGCGGTGGCGGTGGCGGTCACCTCCATCGCCGCCTACGCGATGGTCGCGCGCGCGCTCTACGCCGACGTCGATTCGCAATTGCGGGCGCGCGCGGACACGATGATCACCAATAATTTCGAGAATCTCGGTTTTCAATCCATTGTGCTCGCCGGGCTTTTCTCCAACGATGTCGGCGTCGCGCTGATCTTCGCCGATCACAAGCCGTATATGCCGCCCCAGCAGACCACGCCGCCGGTCGGTAGCCAGGAATTGGCCGTCGCCGACGGTCAATTGCCATCGTCGCTGCGCACGGTCAACAATCAGCGAGTGCTCGCGGTGCCGACCCATTCCGGTGCCACCCTGATCATTTCGCAGCGCCTGGAGCCGACCAGGGAGGTGCTCGACCGGTTGGCCTGGTTGCTCTTCGTGGTCGGCGGCTGCGGCGTGGTGCTGGCCGCCGCGGCGGGCACGGCGGTCGCCCGCACCGGGCTGCGCCCCATCGCCAGACTCACCGCGGCCACCGAGCGGATCGCCCGCACCGACGACCTGACACCGATCCCGGTCACCGGTGACGACGAATTGGCGCGGCTGACCGAGAGTTTCAACACAATGCTGCGGGCGCTCGCCGAATCCCGCGACCGTCAGCGCAGGCTGGTGGCCGACGCGGGCCACGAATTGCGCACACCGCTCACCTCGTTGCGCACCAATATGGAACTGCTGATCGCCTCGGGACGGCCGGGAGCGCCGCAGATCCCCGACGAGGACATGGCCGAACTGCGCGAGGACGTGGTCGCCCAGATCGAGGAACTGTCCACCCTCGTCGGCGACCTGGTCGACCTCGCGCGCGAGGACGCGCCCGAAACCGTCTACGACCGGATCGATCTCGGCGAGGTGACCGAGCGAGCGCTCGAACGGGCCCGCAGGCGTCGCGGTTCCATCGAATTCGTCGCGGAACTGCGCCCGTGGTTCGTCTACGGCCACGAGTCCGGGTTGGAGCGCGCGGTGCTCAACGTGCTCGACAACGCGGCCAAATGGAGCCCGGAGGGCGCGCGGGTACTGGTGACCATGCGCGAAACCGGACGCGGACTGCTCGAACTCGACGTCGACGACGCCGGTCCCGGTATCCCGTCGGGGGAGCGCGAACTGGTTTTCGAGCGCTTCTACCGGACCACGGTGTCCCGGTCGATGCCGGGTTCCGGACTCGGCCTCGCGATCGTCAAACAGGTGGTGACCAAACACGGCGGCACCATCACGGTCGACAACTCGGCGCGCGGCGGCGCTCTCATCCGCATCGTGCTGCCCGGTGAGGCCGGGACCGCCCAGATCGACAAACAGATCTCGGAAAACTGATAGCGGGGTCTCAGTCCCCTCTAAGCCGTCATCGCCAGACTGGGTGACAGACGTTCAGGAGAAACGAGAAGCGATGACCGAGGATTTCCAGAACCGCCGGGGGGAGCAGGACGGCGCGGGCACAGGCCACCATCCGACCGAGCAGTTCCCCGCCGCGCACCATGATCCGCAGACGGCGTGGCAGCGGCCCGACACCGGCGCCACCTACTCGATGCCGCAGTACCAGACCGGTCCCTACCCGGAGTACGGGCAGGGGCCGCAGATGCCGCCGCCGGGCCAGGTGCCGCCGACGGCGTTCGGGCACCCGACACCACAGACACCTCAGCCGCAGCGTCGTCCGGTGCGTGCCGGGCTGGTCGCGGGAGCGGTGGTACTAGCCTTGGTCAGCGGTGGCGTCGGCGGTGCGGTCGGCACGCTCGCCACCCGCACCGACGACGGCCGCGCGCCGGTGACCAACGCGCTGGACGCGCCGAAACCCAATGTCAGCAATGTCGCCAACGCCCCCGCCGGTTCCACCCAGGCCGTCGCGCAGAAGGTGCTGCCCAGCGTCGTGATGATCAAGGTCGCGAGCAGTCGCGCCGAGGGGGAGGGTTCCGGCGTCGTCCTGTCCTCGGACGGGCTGATCCTCACCAACAACCACGTCGCCGCGGGCGGTGGTCGCGACGCCACGATGGAGGTCGTCTTCTCCGACGGCAGCACCGCGCCCGCCACCCTCGTCGGCGCGGACCCGGTCTCGGACCTCGCGGTCATCAAGGTCACCGGCAAATCCGGGCTGACCCCGATCGAACTCGGCGCCTCCGGTGCTCTCCAGGTCGGTCAGTCGGTCATCGCGGTCGGTTCCCCGCTCGGACTGGCGGGCACGGTCACCACGGGTATCGTCTCCGCGCTCAACCGTCCGGTCTCCACCCAGGGCGAGAGCGAGTCCAGCCAGGTGAATCCGGTGATCGACGCGATCCAGACCGATGCCGCGATCAACCCCGGCAATTCCGGCGGCGCACTGGTCGACGGCAACGGCAAACTGATCGGCATCAACACCGCCATCGCCAGCCTCGGGGCCGGTGAGGGTTCGGGTGCGCAGAGCGGGTCCATCGGCCTCGGCTTCGCGATCCCGGTCGATCAGGCCCGTCGGGTGGCCGACGAACTGATCAAGACCGGCCACGCGACCTACGCGCAGATCGGCATCAAGTTGCGACCGCAGGACACCGCGGCGCGGGTGCTGGAATCCACCGCCGACGGCCCGGCCGCCAAGGCGGGAATTCCGTCCGGCGCGGTGATCACCTCACTCGACGGACGGGTCATCGATTCCGGCAACGCGCTCATCGCCGCCGTCCGCTCGCACCAGCCGGGGGACAAGGTGAAGGTCACCTACACCGACGAACAGGGCGGCAATCCGAAGACCGTCGAGGTCACCCTGACCGCGGCGCCCGCCGAGGGCGGCCGGTGATGCGTTCCAAGCCCCGCGGTCTCGTGCTGCTCCCACCCGGTTTGACCAGCATCGAGGTCGAACTCGACGGCGTAGGCGCTACGGTGAGCACCATGGAAATCGATGCTCCTGTGGCGGGGCGTGCACTGGTGGTGGTGGTCGATGATCGAACGGCACATGGAGGTGTGGACGCGCTCGGGCCGCTGGTCACCGAGCTGCTGACCGAGGCTGGTTTCCTCGTCGACGCATCGGTGTCGGTGCAGGCCGACGAGGTGGAGATCCGCAACGCGCTCAATACCGCCGTGATCGGCGGCGTCGACCTGGTGATCTCGGTCGGCGGCACCGGAATGTCGCCGCGTGATGTCACCCCCGAGGCGACCTCGCAGGTTCTGGATCGTGAGTTGCAGGGCATCAGCGAGGCGCTGCGCGCTTCCGGCCGGGTCGCCGGATCGCTGGACGCCGGCCTGTCGCGCGGCCTCGCCGGAATCTCCGGCAGCACCCTCGTCGTCAATCTGCCCGGCACCCGCGCGGCGGTTCGCGACGGAATGGCGACGCTGGGTCCGCTCGCCAGCAAAGTAATCGGTGAACTCTCCGGATTGGTCGAATAATTTCCGCCGAGGGATCTTCCGACGACCCTCGCCCGGCGCAGCGCCGGGCGAGGGATATCGCGCGCGCGGCCCGTATTTTCGGTGACGTCCTCCCGGAAACCACGTCCGACGAACGCGATCCACAATCCGGAGGCGACAGCTCATCCGATGATTGGTTCCGCTCCCAGGTGCCCCCGCACCACGGTTGAGCGATACCGCTAACGCGGTCGGCAACTCCGCCGTAATGTTTTCGTGATCCCTCACAACTTTCTTCGATATCGCGTTGTGATATACCCCACCGGCCGTGTCAGGATTCCGTAAGGGCCGGTCGGCGCGGTCCGGCCGTGAATCCGGTGGCCAGCGGTCCGCGAGCCCCCTGTCTGCGCATATGCACAGCGATTGATATGGGCATGCGTTCATCAGTGATCTACATCACAGCTCACAATGTGAAAGCTCGCGTTGCCAGGCTGTTACCGACGGTTTAACCTTCGCGAGAGCCATTCAACACTGGACCCCGAAGGCCCGGGCGAGACAGTTATTTCGTCCTTCCCGGTGGAACCCGGCTCGGTTCCGATTGCCAGCTGAGGCCGTTGCGCCGAAATAACAGCCGGTTACACACCGGCAACAAAGGGGCGACACACTGAGCTGGGCCTGAGAGGACCAATGTCCACCTCGATGGTCGAGGTCGACTGTTTGAACCTGATGAGGGGAAGTATGAGCGAGAACCGCACCAACGGTCTGCGCCGCGGTGCCCGCGTCGCGGGCGTCGGCGCCGCCGCGGCCGTTGCCATGGGCCTGCTTTCGACCGGAGCTGCCAATGCCGATACCTTCGTTCCGTTGCCGGACGGACAGAAGATCGGACCTGGCGTCACTGTCACCCGTACCGGAGAGCACGCCCTGATTTCTCCGTCCCTGTCCGGGAACGGCGCGGGTCGCGTCGTCTGGGTCTCCGGAAACGCCAGCGCCGATGTCACCGTCACCCCCGAGGGTGAAGTGGGCCCGAACAACGGTCCTGCCGGTGGCCCGGGTAGCAACAACTCGTCGACGCACGGTGCGTCGCAGCTGAGCACCGGCTACATCGTCGGTTGCCAGGTCAGCATCGCCGACGACGCCATCTCGGCGGGTTTCTCGGGCGGCGTCAGCCTCGACGGTGGCAGCCTCGGCGGCTCCATCGGCCTGGCTCTCGGCCCGGGTGAAGTGAAGTTCGTGCAGATCGACTACAAGGACATCCTGAAGCCGGGTGTCTACTCGGTCGAGTACCAGGACGCCGAGATCGAGATCCAGGGCTGCGCCGGTTACGCGCAGGCGCGCTCGTACACCGTCGTCGAGATCATCGGTGACCACTACTCGAAGACGAGCCTCTACGGCCTGCCGTTCAGCATCGGCTGACCTGTATCGACTCTCGCACGAACAATCTTCTCGCTGAAGCGAATTCACAACCCTCGAGGGGCATAATCAAATGATCAACCGCAAGATCTTGGCGCGGGTGGCCGGTGTCGGCGCCGCAGCCACTGTCGCCATGGGCCTGTTCTCCACGGGCGCTGCCAATGCCGATACCTTCGTTCCGCTGCCGGGCGGCGAAATCGTCAAGACCCTCTCCGACGGCACCGTTGTCACGGTCCGCCTCGTCGGCGAGTCCGCCAACATCAACCCGTCCCTGGGCTCCACCCCGGTGCACCGCAACGCGTGGGTCTCCGGTAGCGCTCAGGTCGAACTGTCCGGTACCGGCTCCGATTCCGGCGGCCGGATCTTCCCGGGCTACACCGTGGGCTGCCAGGTCAACATCGCGGGTGGCGGCACCTCCGGTGGTGTCGACGGCGGCGTCGCATGGGCGGACGGCACGCCGAGCGTCGGTGCCACCGGCGGCGGCGATCTGTCGCTCGGCCCCGGCCAGGCGCAGTCGTTCTACATCCTGGATCTGGAGCAGGCCGACGATTTCGGTAGCGAGACCCACAAGAAGCGCAACGTCTTCAGTGGCTCGAACGGTTCGGTCACCTGGGCCGATTCGACCATCGGCCTGAGCGGCTGTGGCGGTTACGCGCAGGCGCGCGCCTTCGTCAGCGTCGAGGTCGAGACCGAGAGCGTCGTCACCTGGATCACCCTGTACGGTCAGCCGTTCAGCATCGGCTGATCCTCGGGTCACTCGCAGAACGGGTCCGTCGCTTCGGTGACGGGCCCGTTCGCGTTGTCGCACAGGTGAACTCGCCGGTCAGAATTCGTGCTTGCCGCCCGCGTCGCGCTTGCCGTCGGCGACCAGATCGCGGATCTGGATCAACACCTCGACGTCGCTGAGTTTTTCGTCGCCGTCGCCGTAGCGCTTCTTGGCACGTGTCGCGGGAAGTACCAGGACGAAATAGAGCACTGCCGCGATGATGACGAAATTAATGGCCGCGGTAATGATCGGACCCACCTGAATGAAGGTCGCCGGTTTATCGGCAACCAGCTGGAAACCGAGTCCCATTTCGTCATCGCCGCCGAATATGGCCAGGATCGGATTGACGATCCCGGTGGTGAACGCGGTGACGATTGCGACGAACGCGGTGCCGATGACAACGGCAACGGCCAGGTCAACGACATTTCCGCGTAGTAGAAAATCCTTGAAACCCTTCAGCATTGCCGGTGTCTCCTTCGAGTGGGAGCCTGTGCGCTGCGCTCTCCGGTGGGGATTCTTGCCGTATATACGATGCTAGTTCAGGTCTCAGGCAAATTCTTGGTAATCATTTGTGGGCGGGGCTCGACAGCCGTGCTCTCAGTGGAATACGACGGTGAGCGCGGTGCGCAAGGACGCCGCGGCGACCGTGGTGGCGTGTTCGGAGTCCATCGCGACCAGGACCACCCGCTCGCTCGCGGTACGCCGATCGCCGGGGGCCGAGACGAGGACGACCGCGGCGTCGGTGGCCAGAATTCGCGCCGGTTTCGAGGAAGTGCCGGTCTGCTCCTCGGCGCCGATCACGTCGACCCGGTCACCTGCCCGAAGGATTTCCGCCACGGCGGTGTCGGCGAGACGGATCGGGACGATACGGGCCTCGTGATCGCCGGTCGCCGCCGCGGCGAGCCTCGGTCCGACGACGCGCAGATCGGTGAAGACCTCGCCCGACCGCATCGCGGCGGTCAGCGTCGCGCCGATCAAGGTGGAGGTGTCGCGCACCGCGCCGTCGGGCAGTGTGCCGGATTCGTGCGGGACGATACGCAGATCGCCTGCTTCGAGCGCCCGCCCCGGTGCGAGGTCGCGCCCGGCGACCACGATCTCGGCGCGCCCGGCGTCCGGATCGCCACGCACGAAGAGCACCACGGCCAATACCGTCAGCCCCGCGGCGAGCAGTCGACGCGCGAGTAGTTGATCGGCCCACTCCGGCCGATTCCACAGGGCGAATCGCAACGGGCTGCCGCGGCCGAGGTCGGCGCGAGATCGGATCATGGCCGGAGCCTATGGCCGCGTGACGTCACCTCGACGGTGCGAACGGGCGAATGTGGACAACACGCGGCCTGTGGACAACGGTGCGACTAGCGCACCGGCCTCAACTGGCGACGGCGGTGCTGCTGCTGGAGGACGAGCTGCTGCTCGACGATCCGCCGCTGTTGTTCGACGAACTCGAATCCGAGCTCGTGGAACCGGACCCGCTCGAACTGTCCGACTTCGCGGGCTCGCTCGCGGTGGACGCGCCGCCGCGGCTGTCGGTGCGGTAGAAGCCGCTGCCCTTGAAGACGATTCCGACGGAGTTGAACAGCTTGCGCAGCTTGCCCGAGCACTGCTCGCAGACGCTCAGCGCATCGTCGGAGAAGGACTGAACGATGTCGAAGCGGTTGTCACACTGGGTGCACGCATACGAATAAGTTGGCACAGCATCCTCCGCGGTGGTTCGTCAACTGGCACTCTACAGCCGACAGTGCCAACACGGGTAATCGAGGTTTCATTCCGCCGTCATTCCGCGACGCCCGCGATGCCGAGCTGTTGTAATCCGCCGCCGGGCGTGAGCGCCCATCCCATATGGAAATCATGCGGTTCGGCGGGCAGTTCGTCGACCACCTCGTCGTCGCGGACCACGGCGACCAGACGGGCGTCCACGCGAGCCGCGCTCAGCGTGCGGTCGTAATGGCCCGCTCCACGACCGAGGCGCACACCGCGGCGGTCCACGGCGAGCGCGGGGATCAGCACCAGTTCGGCCCGGGTGATGGCCTCGGGAGGCAGGACGGGGCCGTCGGGTTCGAGCAGACCCCAGCGGGCGGCGTGCAGTGCGTCCGCGCCGGTGTACTCGGCCCACTCCAACGGACCCGGCGGACCGGCGATCGGCAGCAGCAGCCGCGCGCCCGCCTCACGCACGGCGTCGAGCATGGCCGTCGAACCGGGTTCGCCGCGCACCGGGACATAGGCGCAGACCCAAGCGGGGATCTCGAGTTCGCGAACCGCCCGCGCGAGTGCCGCGGCTTCGGCGGCGTGTGTGCGCGCCGTCACAGCCTCGCGGCGCGCGAGAATTTCGGAGCGCCATGCATGTTTGTCGCGCTCAACGGGCATCTCCATGCTGATCACCATAAGCTCACCGGCATACCTGGCCGTCGCGACGGCGATGGGTCGAGTGATGGATGGATAGGGTAGACGAATGACAGCAAAGGCCGGAAAGTCCGCCGACGGCGCACCGGTGTCGTGTTTCCGCACCGCCATCGTGCCCGCGGCGGGGCTTGGCACACGGTTCCTGCCGGCGACGAAGACGGTGCCCAAGGAATTGCTGCCTGTGGTCGACACCCCGGGCATCGAACTGGTCGCGACCGAGGCCGCCGAATCGGGCGCGCAGCGCTTGGTGATCGTCACCTCTCCGGGCAAGGACGGTGTCGTCGCGCATTTCGTCGAGGATCTCGTGCTGGAGGGCACCCTCGCCGCGCGCGGCAAGTTCAAGTTGCTCGAGAAGGTGCGCAAGGCGCCGGGACTGCTCGACGTGACCTCGGTCGTGCAGGAGGAGCCGCTCGGACTCGGGCACGCGGTGGCCCAGGCCGAAGCCGTCCTCGACGACGACGAGGACGCCGTCGCGGTCCTGCTGCCCGACGATCTCGTCCTGCCCAGCGGTGTCCTCGATGTGATGAGCCGGGTGCGGCGCAAACGCGGCGGAACCGTGCTGTGCGCGATCGACGTGCCCAAGGACCAGGTCAGCGCCTACGGCGTCTTCGATGTGGCGATCGTGCCCGACGCGGTGAACCCGAACGTGCTGCGCGTCAACGGCATGGTGGAGAAGCCCGCCCTTCAGGACGCGCCGTCCACCTACGCCGCGGCCGGACGCTATCTGCTCGACCGCGCGATCTTCGACGCGCTGCGCCGGATCACCCCCGGCGCGGGCGGCGAATTGCAGCTGACCGACGCGATCGCGCTGCTGATCGCGGAAGGTCATCCGGTTCACGTGGTGGTCCACCGTGGGTCGCGCCACGATTTGGGCAACCCGGGCGGTTATCTTCGTGCTGCGGTCGATTTCGCCCTGGAGAGGGAGGAATACGGCCCCGCCCTACGGGAGTGGTTGGAGCATCGGCTCGGCCCGGACTGGGATCCGCAGCTGACGACCTACGACTGAGCAACGCCCGCCCCGGCCCGGGGGCGACGGCCGGATGGCGGCCGGGTTTCGCCGCCGACGTTCGGTCGGGTACGAATGATGGTTCCACCGTCGGCGCGGGACGTGGTGTGCGCGTTCGTCCGAGCGTCGGCGGCGCACTCGTGAAGCGCGGAGAGAATCAGGAAGGGCTGGATGCGCTCGGTTGAGGATCAGCAGATCAAGGTGACCGCGGCGGCGGTCGCGCCCCGGCCGGTCCGGGTCGCGATCTCCGAAGCCCAGGGCCTGCTGTGTGCCGAGGATGTGATCACCGAGCGTCCACTGCCCGGATTCGATCAGGCCGCCATCGACGGCTACGCGGTGCGCAGCGTCGACGTGGCCGCCGCCGGCTCCGATATCCGCAACGAAGAAGGCGATCTCGTCGATCTGACGCTGCCCGTCGTCGGCGAGGTGGTGGCCGGTTCACGGCAGCCGATCCGGCTGCAACCCCGCCAGACCGTGCGCGTCGACACCGGAGCCCCGCTGCCGACCCTCGCCGATGCCGTGCTCCCCCTGGATTTCACCGATGGCGGCCGGGCCAGGATCAAGGTCTACGAATCCGTGCGCTCGGGCGACTACGTCCGGCGCATCGGTGACGACGTGCAGCCGGGCGATGTCGCGGTGCGCGCGGGCACCATCATCGGTCCCGCGCAGGTCGGTCTGCTCGCCGCCGTCGGCCAGGACAAGGTGCTCGTGCACCCGCGCCCTCGGCTCTCGGTGATCTCGGTGGGCGGCGAACTCATCGATATCGACCGCACCCCCGGCCCCGGCCAGGTCTACGACGTGAACTCCTACGCCCTGGCCGCCGCCGCGCGCGACGCGGGCGCCGATGTGAACCGCGTCGGCATCGTCAGCGACGATCCGCGCCGATTGCGCGATGTCGTGGAGGGACAGCTGGTTCGGTCCGAGGTCGTGGTGATCGCGGGCGCTGTCGGCGGCTGGGCCTCCGAACAGGTCAGGGAGGCGCTGGAAGGTCTCGGTGAACTCGAGGTCGCCCGCGTCGCCATGCATCCCGGTTCGGTCCAGGGTTTCGGAAGACTCGGCCGCGACGAGGTGCCGACCTTTCTGCTGCCGTCCAATCCCGTTGGCGCGCTGGTGGTTTTCGAGGTGATGGTGCGGCCGCTGATCCGAATCGCGCTGGGGCGAAGGCATCCCATGCGACGGATCATCCGGGCCAGGACCATCACCCCGATCAGTTCGATGGAGGGGCGCAAGGGTTTCCTGCGCGCGCAATTGATGAGAGACGAATCCACCGGTGACTACCTGGTTCAGCCGCTCGGCGGCGCGGCCGGATCCTCCTCGCACCTGCTCGCGACGCTGGCCGAGGCGAACAGCCTCATCATTCTGGACCCGGACGACACCGAGATCAGGACCGGCGACGAGGTTCGCGTCGCTTTTCTCGCACAGCGCGGTTGAGGCGTGGAGACGATGAATGTTTTCCGGGTGACCCAGCATCCGGGGTGGCCCGCTCATCTCGGCCCGGTGACCGCCGCGGCGGGCCGGGTGACGTTGCGCCCCGTCCGGTTACGCGACGCGTCGGCGTGGAGCCGGATCCGCCTGCGCGACAGGGAACATCTCGAACCGTGGGAGCCCACCGGCCGCGGCGCCTGGGAAGCGCGCAATCACGCGTCGAACTGGCCCTCGCTGTGGTCGAGTCTCAAAGCCGAGGCGCGGCGCGGCGCGATGATCCCGTTGGTGATCGAGGTCGACGGTAATTTCAGCGGGCAACTGACGGTGGGCAATATCGTGCGCGGCGCGCTGCGTTCGGCCTGGATCGGCTATTGGGTCGCGAAAGATCTGGGCGGACAGGGAGTCGCGACGGCGGCGCTGGCGCTCGGACTCGACCATTGCTTCGGACCGGTCGGCCTGCACCGCGTGGAAGCGACGGTGCGTCCGGAGAATCTGCCGAGCCAGGCCGTATTGCGCAATGTCGGATTCCGCGAAGAGGGTTTGCTGCGGCGCTACCTCGACGTCGACGGTGACTGGCGCGATCATCTGCTCGTCGGCCTCACCGCGGAGGAGATCACCGGCACCGTCGTGGATCGTTTGGTCCGCGACGGACGGGTCATCCTCCCTTAGTCATCGCATCGGAAATGAGGGCGAACCGCCGCGTTCACACGTGTCGCATTGATGGGGAGTTTGTTACCAGTGTGACTTGTGTGCACGGCGCGCCTGCCGGAAAGTCCCGCTGCGCGGAATTAACCTACGGACGTCGGAGGTGCGTCCCGCATCTTCGGCAGGGAGCCTGCGAGGCGACCGGCGACCGGACTCGGGTCCGTCCGTTTTGCATCGAGCGAACGCACGGCAGCGGGGGCGCGGTGCGGGAAAGTCGCGGGCCGAATGGACAATTCACGCGGGGACGGAGGTAGCTGAGGCGAGATGCCGAATTCGATTCTGTGGATCGGCCTGGTCGTGCTCTGGGTCTTCGTCCTGTTCCCGATACTCGCCGACCGGCATCCACGGATCCGGCAGACCACCGATGCTGCCCTGGCGACCCGCGTGCTGTACCGCGGCGGTGCCAAGCGGCGCCCACGAAAAGGGCCGGCCGCCGGTCACGACAGCGACCCGGACTATCGGCCGACCCGAGTGCACAGAAAGCTTTCCCATAGCGATGATGCGGAGGACCGGATGAATGCACCGGCCGACGAACTAGTCACCGAGGCCGACCAGGAGTCGGGGTACGCGCCCGAACTCGAGACGGGCGCCAACCCGCCGGACATCGTCGCCGCCGCTGTCGACGCGCCACTCGCCGCCGATATCGCCGACACCGACATCACGGACGCCGAATTCATCGACGACGATTCGGGCGACAGGGATTCCGACGACCGCTATTACGCCGACGACGACATCGCCGACGCGGAACTCGCCGAAATCGCCGATGACGGATACATCGAAACGCATTCCGAGGATGCCGATTCGGACGACATCGCGCAGACCGCGGCCGGAAGCGCTGCGAACCACGACGAACCGGCCGATGATGACGACGTGGCCGACGAGTACCTCGAACCGTCCGCGGCGCGCATCCCGCCCGCCCGGTCGACGGATCGGGCCGACGATACCGAATACGACACCGACGACACGGAATTCGTGCCGTCGCGCCGCGGCCGCGGCGGCTACGACCCCGAAGCCGATGCCATCGCCCGCGCCGCCCGCTACACCTTCCGCCAGCGCGCGGTACTCGGCCTCGTCCTGGCCGCCCTGCTCTTCGGCGGATTCGCCATCGTCTCCGATCAGCGACTGTGGTGGGGCTGCGGCCTGTCCCTGGTCGTCCTCGCCGGGTACCTGGCCTACCTGCGCAAGCAGGTCCGCATGGAAGAGGATATCCGCCGCCGCCGCGCCGCCCGCCTGCTGCGCGGCCGCGACTCCGACGACGATGCCGAAGCCGACGAAGCCTCCGTCCGCGTCGAACAACATTTCCGCCGCCACATGGACCGCGAGACCGCCCGCGCCCTGCGCCGCCGCTCCGTCCTGCTCGAAGCCGACGACGAGGACCCCGCCTTCATCGACCTCGACCATTTCGACCCCGCCGTCGCCCGCGCCCTGCGCCGCGGCCGATCCGCCGAGATGCGCCGCGCCGCCGGCGCCTAGTATTTTCGCAGCTCAACCCACCGATTCGGAGTCTGGCCGCAACGTTTGCTACAGTTACCCAGCGCGGTTCCCAAGGGATCCGCACGGGGCTATAGCGCAGTTGGTAGCGCGTCTCGTTCGCATCGAGAAGGTCAGGGGTTCGATTCCCCTTAGCTCCACCAAATAGCGAAGCCGCAGGTCGATGACCTGCGGCTTCGCTATTTGGTGGCATTGCACGAACACGACGCATGCTCGTAGCCGATGAGCGAATGTTCAGACCAGTGCGACAGAAGTGCGGAATCCTACGTGCCGTAGGTGGTTCCCGACAAGTAGCACGGGGTATCGAGAATCTAGCTAGAATTCTGTACATTTACGGTATGTCGATCTTACGCAACACGCATGAGCTCAGCGTTTCCGATGCCGCGCAGCGAGGGGTCGCTGGACTGGTAGCGGATGCCGAAGGTGGTACCGACCTGGTGGTCACCCGCCATCGCCGGCCGGTTGCTGCTGTGGTCAGCATGAATCGGCTCGCCGAGCTGGATCGTGCGGAGTCCGACCTGCGCGACCTCGCGCTGGTGCTGGCCCGGGCCGCGACCGACAGCGGGAACCGAACGTCACTCGATGATGTGCTCGGCGCCTTCGGTCACACAAGGCAATCCCTCGCCGAACTCGATGACAGCGAGTAAATCGATGGTCGAGGTCCTTTTCACCGATGCAGCAATCGACGACCTTCGAAAACTCGGCCCTGACGCCGTGCCCAAGATCCTTAAAAAGGTGCTCCTGCTGGTGGATTCACCGCAAGCCGGCTATCCGCTCGGCGGCGAATTGACCGGGTTCCGCAAGCTTGTCGTCGGACGCAACACCTGGCGGATCGTGTATCGGGTTATCGATCAGCAGACGATCGAGATCTGCGAGATCTGGGCAATCGGAGTACGTGCCGACTCCGAGGTCTACGCGGAAGCAACTGCGCGCATCGTCGCGGCCACCGGTCGGCTACCGGAATTCAGCAAACTCGGCGCAGTGGTCGAACGGCTCGGCCGCAGTGCCGAATCGCTCGACCTTCTACCAACAGTGATACGCGAACCTGTTCCCGATTGGCTCGCACAGCGATTGATCCACACGGTAGGCATGGCTCGCGCCGAGGTTGCGGCACTCGATCTCGAACAGGCCGTCGACCGCTGGGCCGAATACACCTCGCGGCCATCAACGTAACCCCGCCGATCACGATCCTGCTCTACCGGCTCCACCCGTCGCCGGGGCACGCCTGTCACCGCGTACCAGGGCCGATCGCTTGCCAACCGGCACGATCCGAATCACTGGCCCATCGATCATCAAAGTGTTCGGGTTGTGGCACATCAGGCCCACAATTTGCAGGTCAGGCCGTGGCCACGCTGATTCACCCGGCATCGCGGCGCGGCTGCGGTAGAGGGGTAGGGATCGGATGGCATTGGACATCGTCGTGCAGGACATCAACCATGCCGAGATATACCACTTCGGTGACGATGCGGACGAAACGCTGTCCAGACTGTGCGCGGCGCAACCCGACACCAATCCGGTGCGAAGTATCCGGCGGTACTGCGACACGATGTTCAACCGGTACCAGCTCGGCGTGATCCTGGATCGGATCGATGAGATCGAGGTGCGGACCGATGCCGAGCGGCAGGCGGTCGACCTGCTGCGGAGGGTGTCGACGATCGCGCTTCGCGCCAACGGATATCTCCTGTTCGTCGGCGACTGATCGGAGCGGCTTTCCGCTGACCGCGTGAGCGTCCTGCCATTCGTTGTGTAGGCGTCCAGTGCTGCCGATGTGCGGTGTCGGCCGCATCGTTCGGGTGGATGTGACGGTGGTGGATCCGGCGTCGTCGAAGTGCGTTCTGTTTAGGAACGGCGTTGAGCGGAAATGCTTCCAGTCGACGTCGTGACGGAAGGTGAACGCATGAAGGTACGTACGGTTTTCGGGGCCGCGATAGTGGCGGTCGGGGTGTCGACGGGGGCGTTCTCGAC
>NZ_JAFMPL010000063.1:0-45594 GCF_019038455.1 Nocardia noduli | reverse complement strand
GATTCCCCGGAACGCCTCCGCTTCGGCGTGGTCTCGTGCTCGAACTGGGAGGCGGGCTACTTCGGCGCGTATCGCCACCTGGCCGCGCGCGACGATCTCGACGCGATCGTGCACCTCGGCGACTACATCTACGAATACGGACGTGGCGAATACGGCGGACGCACCGGAGCCGTCCGACCGCACGATCCCGCCGTGGAGATCGTGACGCTGGCCGATTACCGCATCAGGCACGCCCAGTACAAGACCGACCCCGACCTCGCCGTCCTGCACACGCGGCTGCCGTTCATCTGCACCTGGGACGATCACGAAGCCGCCGACAATTCGTGGTCGGGCGGCTCGAGCACACACGACCCGGCGGTGAGCGGCGACTGGCGCGACCGTCGTGCCGCGTCGGCGCGCGCCTACCTCGAATGGATGCCGGTGCGCGCCAACGGTTCCGGTGACCAGGCCAAGATCTACCGCCGCCTGCGGTTCGGCACGCTCGCCGAACTCTCGATGCTGGATCTGCGCAGCTACCGTGACCGCGAGGCCGAGGCGGTGACCGGCTGGCGCGATATCGACGATCCGGCGCGCACCATCACCGGCAAGGCGCAAATGGAGTGGCTCACAGCCGGTTTGGCGTCGGCCCCGGTGCAGTGGAAACTGATCGGCAATTCGGTGATGATCGCGCCACTGGTCTTCCCTCCGCTCGAACCGGCCACCACCGAAGCCTTCACCCGGGTCATGGGACTGCCGCAGGCGGGCATCCCCGCGAATGCCGACCAGTGGGACGGATACACCGCCGATCGCCGAACTCTGTTCCGCACCCTGCACGACCAGCGGATCGGTGACGTGGTGTTCCTGACCGGCGATATCCATTCCTCCTGGGCCGCCGATCTGCCGATCGACGCCGCGAACTATCCGGGTGGGCCCACCGTCGGCGCGGAATTCGTGGTCCCCTCGGTCACTTCGTCCAGTATCGGCGAATTGATCGGTGCGCCACCGCGCACCGCCGCCGTGCCCATCGAGGCGGCGGTGACGGGCGCGAACCACCACCTGCGCTACGTCGAACTGGAATCGCACGGCTACGGCGTCCTCGATGTCACCACCGAACGCGCCCAGATGGACTGGTTCTACCTGGCCGATGTGGAGAATCCCGATTCCACTGTGCGGCACGGCGCTTCGTTCGCCGTACCGTCGGGCGGGCGGGTCGCGCCGCGCTCGGCTCCGGTCCACTGACGAGCGGCGGACGGGAATAAGTCCGGGCCGCCGCTGTTGGTCCGGATATGACGAGTGCCGACTTACTGACCGATGCCTTCGGCCGGATCCTGGAGAACGTGCACGGAGCCGTCGAAGGTCTCACACAGCACGAACTGGACGCCGCGATCGAGCCGGGCGCGAATTCCATCGCCTGGCTGGTCTGGCATCTGACCAGGGTCCAGGACGATCACGTCGCCGAGGTGGCGGGCCTGGAGCAGGTGTGGACGACGGCGGGCTGGGCCGAGCGCTTCGGCCTCCCGTTCCCCGAGGCCGACACCGGGTACGGACACGGACCGACCGAGATCGCTCGGGTCACGGCGACCGCGGAGCTACTTCTCGGCTACTTCGATGCGGTGCACGAACAATCCGTGAAATACGTCGCCGGTTTGACCGACGCCGATCTCCCGCGCGTGGTCGATATCCGGTGGGATCCGCCAGTCACCCTCGGCGTGCGACTGATCAGCGTCATCGATGACGATATCCAGCATTCGGGGCAGGCCGCGTTCATCCGCGGCGTACTCCTGCGCCGCCGCTGATCACGACCGTCGACCCGCCAATCGTGAGCGCCACGGTCGGCGGTACGCCGGGTGTCGGTAGGAGCCGATCGGCTCCTACTCGGCCCAGCGCTCTTCGAGCCGGGCCGACACATCCTCCGCGAAATCGCCGACGATATCGTCGCCGGTGCAGCGGGCATCCTCGGCGAGGGCGGCCCAGCGATTGATCAGCGCGTCCGAACGCGGCACCGACAGGCCGTGCTCGCGGGCCGCGGCGATGCGCGCGTGATCGGCGGGCAGGAACCAGTAGGTGCTGAGCCAGACCCAGATCAGCCGGGCCTCGAGGATGCGCTCGGCGAGGACGTCGTCGTCGGCGAGCGCGGGCCAGACCCCGACGATCTCGGAGCGCCAGGCCTCGATCATCTGCCCGCCGCGTTCACGTGACAGCTCGAAATCGCACAGGCAGCCGGGGAAGGACACCAGCGCGTACGCGATATCCAGGGTGGCGTCGCGGAATCCGCCCCATTCGTAGTCGAGGAACCGCGCGCCCTCCTCGTTGAGGATCACATTGTCGGGGCACAGATCCGAGGGGCTGAACGCACGGAACCTGCCCGCGGAGAACAACCGGTTACCGCGCACGATGCGCTCGGCGATCTCACCCGGCACCTCGACGCCGATTTCGCGCTGGAGCAGTCCCGGCACTTCGGCGATCGCGGATTCGGCCTGCTGGGCGATGCCGTCCACCCGGTGCACGACCTCGACCCGGCGCAGCAGCGCGACGAAATCGGCCTCACGTCCCACCGTCGCCGCGTGCATGCGGCCCATGGCCTGCGCGAAGGCCATCAGCGCGTTACGGGTCGCCGGTTCGGCTCCGGTGCGCAGGGCCTGGGTCAGCAGCGAGTTCTCGCCGAGGTCGCTCAGGATGAGCAGCCGGTCCGGCAGGCTGTGCGCGATCAGGTAGGCGCCGGGCCGCTGGTCACGGCCGAGGGCGGTGGTGAACTGATAGGAGGCGGTTTCCCGGAGGAATGCCGAATCGACGCTGGCCACACCGGGCGCCAGCCCGCCGGTCCTGCGATCGCGTGCGGCACCGCGGACCTGCTTGATGATCAGGGTCCGAGGCAACGAGTAGGCATTCTCCGACACACGCACGCGTAGGACTGTCGTCCTACCACTTCCGCTGAGTTCCATCGGATCGCTCAGCTTGACCGCAGCACCCATTCGCTTTGTGAGCAACTGTTGTGCTGCGGACACGACTTCGGCGGCGCGTTCGGCCAATAGTGCGGTCATCGACTCCCAAGCTACTCGCATCAGGTCACTTCTAGCGACCTGTTACACAACCTTTCCGCGTCGCTCGGCGTGTCCGGCCTCCAGCTCGCGGAACCCACGGCGCTTGCTTGACACTATTGCGACGGTCGGGTTTTCTCATCGTCAACTGCTGTGCGCCACATGGCAAACCAGGTGCCTCGAAAGGTCTGACACTGTGACCGACACTCCGTCTCACGCACCGCGCGATCCGGCACGCGAAGCACCCCCGCAGGGCGGCGGCGGCCAGTACGCGGCCGGACAGGGACAGCACGAAGCCGCACAGCCACATCCCGCGGAGCCGGGCACACCCCACGCCCGTCACGAAATGGCAGGTGGCGCAGGATACCCGCAGTTCGACGGGCCGGGCGCGGCCCAATACGGCAACGAGCCGGTCGAACCGCCGCCCCCGATCGCCTACTCGCCGCAGCCGACCTACGGGCCGCAGGGAACGGGTCCCGGCACTCTCCCCCCGGACGATTCCGGGGTGGATTCCAGCCATCAGCACACCTATGGCTACCAAACCGTAGGCCAGCCGGTCGACCTCGATGTCGGGAACGCGATCAGCTACGGGCTGGAAAAGTTCCGAGCGAATCCCGCGCCATGGCTCGGAATTACAGCCATGGGTATTGTCATCTATTTGGTTTTCTGGTTGCTCGTCCGGATTTTCGCCCCGAACTCCTTCCTTCCGGTCGTGTTGCTGTTCCTCACCGTGATGGCGGCGGTCTGGCTGTTGCAAGCGGCCATGGTGCGCGGCGCGCTGTACGAAACCGACGGCAACAAACCGGCTTTCGGGTCGTACTTCCGCTTCGTGAACGCGGGCAATGTCCTGCTGACCGCGATGCTGGCGTTCATCGGCACCTGGATCGGCTTGGCGTTCTGCGTGATTCCGGGCCTGATCGTCGGATATCTGTGCATGTTCGCCCTGCACTTCGTGGTCGATCAGGATCAGGGACCGTTCAGCGCGATCAAATCCAGTGCCGTGCTGGTGGTGAGCAACCTCGGGCAGACATTGCTGCTCGCCCTCGCGGTCGCGGTGATCACCCTCGTCGGCACGCTGCTGTGCGGCCTCGGGCTGCTGGTCGCGGGCCCGGTGTCGGTCATCGCGGTCACCTTCGCCTATCGCGGCCTCACCGGCGGAGTCGTCGCACCCTGATCATTTCTCGACCCAGTTCACCTTCTCGACCTTCGAGGTCATCCCGAGCCATTTCTTGCACCGTTCCACCGGCCCCACGTCGCTTCCGGCGCGGGGCCGCAATTCGAGCACGATCACCCCGGCCACGACGATGCCGGACAGGTTCACCGCGAGCTGTCCGACCGACATCATGGCGATATTCCATTCGCCCACGGTGGCGGCCACCACCGCGAATCCGGCCGCGGGCACGGTGGTCACCGAGATGAAGACGCCGATCAACGCCGCCGATTTGGACGTGACCAGCGACAGCATGCCCGCCGCTCCGGCCAGGAGGGCCACGATCAGTGAGAACGGCCCGACCTCGTAGATGAAGTCGACATTGTTCGTGTGCTCCACGCCCGTCAGGGTGATCCAGCCGAACTGTTCCCATATCGCGGTGGCGGCCAGGGTGACCACCATCGCGACCGGGAACGCGACCAGCAGTGCCACCGCCGACCGGCGGGCCAGCGCCCAGTCCCGCCGCACCACGCCCACCGAAAAGGCCGCGAGCGGACCGAATTCCGGGCCGACCACCATGGCGCCGACGATGGTCACCGGCGAGTCCGTCGCCACACCGACCGCGGCGAGCAGGCAGGCGATGGTCAGGAACGCCACGAAAGTGGAATTGAGAGAGGACTCCTCGTGGGTCTGGGCGAGCAGTTCCTCCCAGACCACCGCGTCGGTCGGATCGCCCGGCGCCTCGTCGACCGCGCGGTCGCCCGCGTCGGAGAGCACCGTCTCGACCGGTACGAGGGTGAGACCGCCGGTGTGGTCGATATCCAGCCCCTTGAGCCGTTCGATCACATCGTTGGCGGCCTCGCGGGCGATATCGGCCTGGATCAGATCGCCCTCGGGCTCGATCGCGACCCCGCGCGCACAGGTGATGTGGGTGACGCCGGGCTCGTCGGTCAGCACTCGCAGCACCGGATCGGTCGTCTCGGGAGGACTGATCATGCGCAGATGGAGCACGGGTATCCCCTCGCCGTCAGCGTCCTCCACGCGGAGGACGTCGAAATCGAGACGAAGCTACCGCACTCGCGCTGCGACCGCGCAACGAACCGACATACGGTGAAAGGTCATGTGTTCCACAGCGCCGCGTCCCGCCGAACCGTGCGTACGGCGGGATCTCGAACGAGCGACGGGCACAGCGATCCCGGGTACCGGGACCGCCGTGACCGCGGCCGTTCGTTCACTGCGGTGCGGCCGCCTCGGCCTGCGGCTTCGCGGGCTGCTGCCCCTTCTTCTGCTCCGGCTTCGCGTCCAGGCCCGCTTCCCTGCGCTGCTGCGCGGTGATCGGTGCGGGCGCGTCGGTCAGCGGGTCCACGCCGTTACCGGTCTTCGGGAACGCGATCACCTCGCGGATGGAGTCGAGACCGCCGAGCAGTGCGACGATCCGGTCCCAGCCGAAGGCGATACCGCCGTGCGGCGGCGCGCCGAAGGCGAAGGCGTCCAACAGGAAGCCGAATTTCTCCTGCGCCTCGTCGTGGCTGATCCCCATCACCTCGAAGACGCGTTCCTGGATGTCGCGGCGATGGATACGAATGGAACCGCCGCCGATCTCGTTGCCGTTGCAGACGATGTCGTAGGCGTAGGCCAGCGCGGACCCGGGATCGGTGTCGAAGGTCTCGAGCGATTCCGGCTTGGGCGAGGTGAACGCGTGGTGCACGGCCGTCCACGCCGAATGACCGAGCGCGACATCGCCGCTCGCGGTCGCCTCGGCGGCGGGTTCGAACATCGGCGCGTCCACGATCCACACGAACGACCAGGCGCTCTCGTCGATCAGGCCGACCTTGCGGGCGATCTCGCCGCGCGCCGCGCCCAGCAGGGCCCGGCTGGACTTGACCTCGCCCGCGGCGAAGAAGACACAGTCGCCCGGCTCCGCGCCGACCTGTTTGGCCAGGCCGTCGCGTTCGGCGTCGGTGATGTTCTTGGCGACCGGACCGCCCAGGGTGCCGTCCTCGTTGACCAGAACGTAGGCGAGGCCCTTCGCTCCGCGCTGTTTGGCCCATTCCTGCCAGGCGTCGAGCTGACGCCGCGGCTGGCTCGCGCCACCCGGCATGACGACGGCGCCGACATACGGCGACTGGAACACCCGGAACGGCGTTTCACGGAAGTACTCGGTGAGTTCGGTGATCTCGACGCCGAAACGCAGATCCGGTTTGTCGGAACCGAAGCGGCGCATCGCTTCCGCGTAGGTCATGTGCGAGATCGGGGTCGGGATGTCGTGGCCGATCAGCTTCCACAGCGCGACCAGGATGTCCTCGGCCAGCAGGATCACATCCTCCTGGCGCACGAAACTCATCTCGATGTCGAGCTGGGTGAACTCCGGCTGACGGTCGGCGCGGAAATCCTCGTCGCGGTAGCAGCGCGCGATCTGGAAGTAGCGTTCGATACCGCCGACCATCAGCAGCTGTTTGAACAGCTGCGGGCTCTGCGGGAGCGCGTAGAAACTGCCGGGCTGCAACCGCGCGGGAACCAGGAAGTCGCGGGCGCCCTCGGGGGTGGACCTGGTCAGCGTCGGCGTCTCGACCTCGATGAAGGCGTGCTCGGCGAGCACCTCGCGGGCCGCGGCGTTCGCCTTGGATCGCAACCGGATCGCCTGGGCGGGGCCCTCGCGACGCAGATCGAGGTAGCGGTGCTTGAGCCGGGCTTCCTCGCCGGGCTGTTCGTCCAGCTGGAACGGCAGCGGCGCGCTCTCGTTCAACACCTCGAGCGAGGTGACGTTGACCTCGATATCGCCGGTCGGCAGATCGGGGTTCTCGTTGCCGTCGGGGCGCTGCTCCACGATCCCGGTGACCAGCACACAGAATTCGGCACGCAGTTTGTGCGCCTGTTCGGCGGGCTCGCCCTCACGGAATACCGCCTGCGCCACGCCGGACGCGTCACGCAGATCGATGAAGATCACGCCACCGTGGTCACGACGCCGGGCCACCCAGCCGGTGAGGGTGACGGTCTGGCCGGCGTGTTCGCTTCGCAGCGAACCGGCCAAGTGGGTGCGCAGCACGGGATTCCTTTCGACGATTCCGGCACCGGTTGGGCCACCCGGTGCGGTTGCCATCGTAGCGACGACGCAGGCAGGCTCCCTAATCACGCTCGGCTCGCGACACCCCGAAACCGCGCGAATCGCCCATCGTCGCGACACGTCCGCGCTCGATAACGGAATGCGGTTCATCCGTGACAAGGTGTGGATACCAGGTCGCACCGGGTATGTCGGGTGCGACCTTGCGCCACATCCCGCCGTGGATCGTCGCCCGACGACCCGCGGCGGCGCGCGTCCGATCGAACACAGGAAGCGACGACGATGACCTTCAACGAGGGCATGCAGATCGATCCGGATGCCGTCCGGTCCGGCGGTGGTCCCGGCAGGGGCGGCAAGATCGCCCTCGGCGGCGGCGCGGGCGGAATCATCGTGCTGGTACTGGCACTGCTGTTCGGCGGCGATCCCGGTTCGCTGCTCGGCGACCTCACCGGCGCGCAGGATCCGCAATCCGAATCCGCGACGGCGGGCACGCCCGAGCACTGCAAGACCGGCGCCGATGCCAACAAGTACGTCGACTGCCGGGTCGCGCTGACCGCGGTCAGCCTCGATGTCATCTGGGGCGAGCAGTTGCCCGCGCAGACGGGTGACAAATACGTCGAACCCCAGGTCGTCCTGTTCTCGGGTGCGACGGCGACCGGCTGCGGCAATGCCACCAGCGAGGTCGGCCCCTTCTACTGCCCGGCCGATCGGACCGCCTACTTCGACGTCACCTTCTTCAACGAGCTGACCGATCGTTTCGGCGCGAGCAACGGCCCGCTCGCCCAGGAATACGTGGTCGCCCACGAGATCGGCCATCACATCCAGAACCTGCTCGGGGATATCGGCCGCGCGCAGCGCGATCCGCGCGGTCCCGAATCCGGTGCGGTGCGTACCGAATTGCAGGCCGACTGCTACGCGGGCATCTGGGCGCACTATGCCGACAAGACCCCCGCGCCGGGCAGTTCGCAGCCGTTTCTGAAGCCACTGTCGGACAACGATGTTCGCGACGCGTTATCCGCCGCCTCGGCGGTGGGTGACGATAGGATCCAACGCGCGGCGCAGGGTCGGGTCAACCCGGAGGCATGGACACACGGTTCCTCGGAACAGCGGCAGAAGTGGTTCCTCACCGGATACCGGACGGGCCGGGTCGACGCGTGCGATACGTATTCGGCTCGCGACCTGGACAATCCCGACGCGCTGCGCTGACCGACGTCGCATCTGACCGTCGGCGAATTCGACACAGTGAACGAGGTGGGTTATCTGATGCGCAGAACAATGTCAGCGCTGGTGGTTCTCGTACTGGCCCTCGTGGGCGGTGGGAGTACCGCCGCCGCCGACCCGGAATCCGGTTCGGCGGACGCCGACTCGATCGCCCTGCTGACCCTCACGACCATCCCCGGCGGATGGCAGGAGCGAACCGATCTACGCCCGATTCTCGAGGTCTTCGCCGACGGCCGTGCGATAAAGAAGCCCGACGCCGCTGCGGCCGAGCGCAAGCCGGAGACCCCGCCGCAACAGCTCGAGGGCAAGATTCGCCCCGAGGTGGTGCGCTCGGCGCTCACCGAGATCAAGGAACTCGCGACCCTCGACCTCGGCACGCCGTCGATCACCGACCACGGCACCCAGATCATCGATCTGATGCCGCAACCGCCCGAACAGACCGTGCACCTGATCGTCTACGCGCCGGACCTGTCGGAAGGACTCACCACCGATCAGCAGAGCGCCAGAAAACGCTTCGCCGACCTCTATCGCACACTGCTGGACGCCTTCGTCAAGAACTGATCGCCGAAGGACCGCTGCACGGCACGAGTGCCCCTCCCCGACCCGGGAAGGGGCACTCGTGCCGAATACGGTGGTGCGAGAACGAACTAGAACTGGTCCTGTTCGTAGTCCGAGAGCAGTTCGTCCGAGTGCGGCGCGCCGATGACGTCCGGGGTCGATTCCCCGAGCGGTCCGGTCAGGTCGTCGTTGCCGATGATGCTCTGATACGGCGCCACATTGCGTGAGTGCTGATCGTCGTCGCCGCCCTTGGCACCGGCTGCTCCGGCCCCGGGGCTGCCCATGAACGAACTTCCGGTACCCGCCGTCGATGTGGAAGCGCCACCGGCGGCCCCCAGCGACGTTCCCGAAAGGCCCGGCATCGAACGCAACGGGGACACCGTCGATCCGAGCGAACCCGTGCCGGGACGAGCCGAGGACGAGGAGCCGGAACCCGATCCGGAACCGCCGCCGCCGCGCCCCGATCCGCCGGAACCTCCCGGCCGCGCCGTGCCGAGCGCACCGAGCGCGCTCGGACTTCCCGAACTGCCGTGGCTGCCCGCGGATTGCGCCGCGGTCGGCGACTGGCTCCCCAGCGAGGAAAGTCCGGAGGAATCGCCGAGCCCGGCCGCTTTGGTCGCGGTGTCCTTCGCCTCGCTCATCAGCGGCTCGCCGATGTTCTGGATGGCGGCCTGGGCCACGTCCTGCGGGGCGGGCAGCCCGCTCTGCCCGAGCATCTGGGCGACGACGCCGTTCAGTTCGGCGGTCTTGCCCGCGAGCTGGCCGCGCGTGGCATTGACCACCCCCACGGCGTTGCCGAGATGTTCGGTCGCCGAGGCGATGAGCGCGGCCTGTCCGGGCGGGGTGAAGATGACCGGCGCCATGGCGACGGCCTGGGTCACGAACGAGCTGGCGACGGCGACGAGTTCGGTATTGCCGCGTTGCACGTCGGAGGCCGCGAACTCGGTGAGTTTCGCGATATCCGTCCCGTTCGTGCTCGTTTCCTGGCCCTGCACGCTCGCCTGCTGACTCGCCGCCGACGCGCTGCGGGCGGCCTGCCCCTCCCACACCTGCTCGACCGTGGCCATACTGCCTTTGCCCATCGCCACGGCCTTGTCGACGATCGCGGAGGCCTGGCTCAGGATCTGGGTGGGGTCCAGCGCGCCCATGACGCCGGTGCCGAAGCTGCTGAGCAGATCGAGGATCGGCTTCACCAACTGATCGACGCCGGGCAGCGCGGGAACGGAAAGTCCGTTCATCAGCGCGGCGACCGGATCGGCGGGCATGGCCGGCAACGAGGACAGCGCCGTCGGCACCGACGCCGCGGCCTGGGTCGCCTGGGCCGCGCCCGAACTCATGGCACTGCCGACCACACCGTTCGCCTGGTCGAGCACGCCCTGGGCCGCCGACTGCACCTGTGTCGTCGCATGACTTATCGCGGTGTTCGCCTCACCGAGCAGGCCGGAGACATCGGCGGGCGCCGCGCCGAGAACACCCTGGGTGTCGGGCGCCGCGCCACCGTTGAGCCCACCGGGACCGGCGGGCATGCCGATACCGCCGGACTGCGCGTCGTCGCTGATCTTCTTGGACAGGAAGAATTCCGGCGCCTCGATCGGCGCCATATCCTCCGGCAACTGCGGCATCGCCAGATCCTGGATCGCCTGCGGTGTGCTCTGCACCGCCGCGGCGGCGATCTGTCCGGCGTCGTCGGCGGCGTGCTGGGTCGAGGCCGAGGCCTGGTCCTGCGGCATGATCAGACCGGTGTCGGCGGTATCGATGGGCTTCATCGCGCGACCTCAGATCTGTTCCGCGGCGGCGCCGAGATCGGCCGCGTGTTCGGTGTCCTGGCCGTCGAAGCGCAGCGCGGCGCTGAACGCCTTGGACGACAACCCCTGGTACTTGGCCGAGAGTTCGTTGATATCCCTGGCCTGCAACACCTGGGCCGCCGCGAAGCTGAGCAGATAATCCGCGCCGATCAGTCCGAATACCGGCGTCGCCGCCGAGACCTGTGCCACCGTGTCGAAACTCGCCGCACCCGCGAGTTCCGAAGCGATACCCGCGTTCTCCGTGGCGAACAGCCGCAGCCCATCGGTATCCGCCGAGAATTCTGCCATCGAGCAACCCCCCAAATCGTCGTGAACGTTCGTGTCGTGCGCTTACCGTCGCCGGCGTCTTCTACACCCTGTCCGCGCCGACCCTACGCACTCCCAGCGCACGAACCGGCACGGTTGGGCCTTAATATAGCCGACCCCCATGCGGGCAGCCAGACGGTCCGCGCCCGTCTCCCACGCGCCACGGACCCGCGAGTTCCTGCCCGCCGCACGGCGATAGGGCAAAAACTGGAACCTGTTGCAAATTAGAACAAGTTCTATATTCTCGTTCCCATGAAGGTCGCAGTGACCGGCGCAGCCGGCTACCTCGGTACGAACCTGCTCCGCCTGCTGATCGATCGAGGCGACGAGGTCGTCGCCATCGACAGGGTGGCGCCGCAGCGGTCGACCGAACCGAATGTCACCTGGGTCAGCGGCGATGTCCTCGACCCCGCGTCGATGCGGGCGGCGTTGAGCGGCGCCGAGGTCGTATACCACCTGGTCGCGGTGATCACCCTCGCTGATCGCAACGACCTGGCGTGGAAGGTCAACACCGAGGGTGTGCGCGTGGTCGCCGAAGCGGCGCTGGAGGTCGGCGCGCGGCGCATGGTGCACGCCAGTTCGATCCACGCCTTCGATCAGTACACCTGCGGCGGTCGCATCGATGAGACCTCCGCGCGATCCATCGCGCCCGCGCTCCCCGTCTACGACCGGTCGAAATGGGCGGGTGAGGTGGCGTTGCGCGCGGTCGTCGACAAGGGACTCGACGCCGTGCTGTGCAACCCGACCGGGGTTTTCGGACCCGCGGATCTGGGCACGCCACTGTCGCGGATCAATCGGACCCTGCGCGACGCCGCACAGGGTCGCATCCCCGCGATGATCGGCGGCGGATTCGACCTCGTCGACGTCCGCGATGTCGCCGCGGGCCTGATCCTGGCGGCGGACAACGGCCGGACCGGCGAGAACTACCTGCTGGGCGGTTCGATGATCTCGATGCTCGACCTGTGCAGGCTCGTGGCGCGCCACGGCGGGAAGAAGGGACCGAAGTTCACCATCTCGCCGAAGCTGGTCGGCGGGCTGATCCCGGTCCTCGCCCCGATCGGCAAGTTGCTGCGTACCGACGTCATCTCGCGGGCGGCGCTGGGCGCGCTGGTCTCCGCACCGATGGTCGACCACGCCAAGGCCGAACGCGAACTGGGTTATCAGCCACGCCTGACCGACGAGACGGTGCGTGACCTGGTGGAATTCTTCGCCGACCCGGAACTCTTCACCCGCCGCGCACCCGCCGGGTCGCTTGACAGATAATAGAACACATGTTCGACTGACGGGGTGCGGTGGCAGAACCAATCCCTGGACGCCGACGACGGCGCACTGCCCGGCCTCGGCCGGGCAGGTTTCGTTCGCACCGTGCGCACCCCCGAATTCGACGGGATGACTTTCCACGAGGTGCTCTGCAAGAGCGCGCTGAACAAGATGCCGCCGGATTCGTCGCTGCCGTTCCGCTGGACGATCAATCCGATGCGCGGGTGTTCACATGCCTGCCGGTACTGCTTCGCGCGCCCGACCCACGAATATCTGGATCTGGACGCCGGACGCGATTTCGACGCCCAGATCGTGGTGAAGACGAATATCGCCGCGGTGCTGCGCAAGGAACTCGGCCGCCGTTCCTGGCAACGCGAGGCGGTGGCACTGGGCACCAATACCGACCCGTACCAGCGCGCGGAGGGCCGCTACCGCCTCATGCCAGGAATCATCCGCGCGCTCACCGACTCCGGCACACCGTTCTCGATTCTCACCAAGGGCACCCTGCTGCGGCGCGACCTGCCTCTGCTCACCCTCGCCGCGCGTGAGGTTCCGGTGCGCGTGGCGGTGTCCATCGCGATTCTCGATACCGATCTGCACCACGGGCTGGAATCTGGCACACCGTCGCCGCGCGCCCGGCTCGACATGGTCGGCGCGCTGAGCGAGGCCGGATTCGACGTCAACGTGATGGTGGCGCCGGTCATCCCCTATCTCACCGACAGCCGATCCCATCTCGACGAACTCTTCGGCGCCATCGCGGCGGCGGGCGCGAGTTCGGCGGTCGCCTTTCCGATGCATCTGCGCGGGGCGACGCGGGGCTGGTTCCTCGGCTGGCTGGCCGAGGCGCATCCGGCGATGCTGCGCCGATATCGTCAGCTCTACGGGCGCGGCGCCTACGTCACCCCGGAATACGCGGCGTGGCTGCGCGAACGCGTCGATCCGCTGCTATGCCGTCACGGACTGGCCGGGTCCTCCGCCCGTGTCCCCGACGCCGATCCGACGCCCGGACCCGACGCCGATCCGCAACTGTCGTTGTTCGCCTGACGACGCGCCGCGCCGATTTCGGCCGAGACCGCGCTTCGCCCGCGCCGAAGGCGTCTCGCGGAGTACGTTGGCCACTAGCACCCCTCTCACGCGACGAGGAAGTGGACAAGGCATATGGTCTCGCACCAAAGTGCAATCGGCACAGCGAAATTGGAAAAGGTCGTGATCCGATTCGCCGGTGACTCCGGCGACGGAATGCAGCTGACCGGCGACAGGTTCACGCACGAGGCCGCCGCGTTCGGCAACGACCTGGCCACCCAGCCCAATTTCCCCGCCGAGATCCGCGCGCCACAGGGCACGCTGCCCGGCGTCTCGTCGTTCCAGATCCAGATCGCCGACTACGACATCCTCACCGCGGGCGATCAGCCCGACGTACTGGTGGCGATGAACCCGGCCGCGCTGAAGACGAATCTGGAAGAGGTGCCACGCGGGGGCACGGTGATCGTGAACGCCGACGAGTTCACCAAACGCAATCTGAGCAAGGCCGGTTACGCGGGCGATCCACTCGAGGACGGCACCCTCGCCGATTTCACCGTGCACCGCGTCGCCATGACCTCGATGACCCTGACCGCCACCGAACCCGCCGGTGTCGGCAAGAAGGACGCGCAGCGGGCCAAGAACATGTTCGCGCTCGGACTGCTGTCCTGGATGTACGGGCGTCCGATCGGCGGCACCGAGAAATTCATGCGGGAGAAGTTCGCGACGAAACCCGATATCGCCGAGGCCAATATCCTCGCGTTCCGCGCGGGCTGGAATTACGGCGAGACGACGGAGAGTTTCGCCACCACCTACGAGATCGCGCCCGCCGCGCTCGCGCCCGGCACCTATCGGCAGATCACCGGCAATACCGCGCTGGCCTACGGACTGGTGACGGCGGGACAGTTGGCCGGGCTGCCGGTCTTCCTCGGCACCTACCCGATCACCCCCGCCTCCGACATCCTGCACGAGCTGAGCACGCACAAGAACTTCGGCGTCACCACCTTCCAGGCCGAGGACGAGATCGCGGGAATCGGTGCGGCACTGGGCGCTTCGCTCGGCGGCGCGCTCGGGGTGACCAGCACCTCGGGGCCGGGTCTCGCGTTGAAGAGCGAGACCATCGGGTTGGCCGTGATGACGGAACTGCCGCTGGTGATCATCGATGTCCAGCGCGGCGGCCCGTCCACCGGTCTGCCGACCAAGACCGAGCAATCGGATCTGTTGCAGGCCCTCTACGGCCGCAACGGCGAATCCCCCGTCGCGGTCCTCGCACCACGCTCTCCCGCCGACTGTTTCGCCACGGCGGTGCAGGCCGCGCGGATCGCGCTCACCTACCGGACGCCGGTACTGCTGCTCTCCGACGGCGCGATCGCCAACGGTTCCGAACCGTGGTCGATTCCTGATGTCGCGACCATGGAACCCATCGATCCCGCCTTCGAACCCGATGCCGAGGACGGCGCGGGATTCCAGCCCTACGCCCGCGACCCGGACACCCTGGCCCGACCCATCGCCGTGCCGGGTACCGCGGGACTCGCCCATCGCATCGGCGGCCTGGAGAAGGCCGACGGCAGCGGCAACATCTCCTACGAGCCGGACAACCACGAACTCATGGTCCGGCTCCGGCAGGCCAAGATCGACGGCATCGACGTGCCCGCACTCGAGGTCGACGATCCGGACGGAGACGCCGAACTCCTGATGCTGGGCTGGGGCAGTTCCTACGGTCCCATCGGTGAGGCGTGCCGCCGGGCCCGGCGTCGCGGCGTGTCCGTCGCCCAGGCCCACGTGCGCCACCTCAACCCGCTCCCGCCCGATCTCGGCGACGTGTTGCGCCGCTACCGCACCGTGGTCGTCCCCGAGATGAACAGCGGACAGCTCGCCATGCTGCTGCGCGCGAGATATCTCGTCGACGTGCTGCCGTGGACGAAGATCGCGGGCACCGCGTTCTCGGCGCAGGAACTCGTCGGCGTCATCGACGCCGCCATCGACGGCTCACTCGCGGAGGTGGAACACGGCAAGGCGTTCGCCGCCCGCGCCAAGGCCACCTACCGCGCGCCGACGGCCGACCGATCACCGTCCGCACGCTCCGGTACCGGGGGTAACTGAGATGACCATCATCGAGACTTCGCTCGTCGGAACCGATCTGGGGCTCACCGGCCTGTCGGGGGTGCCCGCAGCGCCCGGTCCGCAGAAGGTCAAGGATTTCACCTCCGATCAGGAGGTGCGCTGGTGCCCCGGCTGCGGCGACTACGTCATCCTGGCGACCGTGCGCGGATTCCTCGCCGACCTCGGGTTGCGCCGCGAGAATCTCATGTTCGTCTCCGGGATCGGCTGCTCGAGCCGCTTCCCGTACTACCTGGAGGCGTACGGTCTGCACTCCATCCACGGCCGCGCGCCCGCCATCGCCACCGGATTGGCCGTCACCCGCCCCGACCTGTCGGTCTGGGTCGTCACCGGTGACGGCGACGCCCTCTCGATCGGCGGCAACCATCTGATCCACGCGCTGCGGCGCAATGTGAACATGACGATCCTGCTGTTCAACAACAGGATCTATGGCTTGACCAAGGGGCAGTACTCGCCAACCTCCGAACCGGGCAAGGTCACCAAATCCACCCCGATGGGGTCGGTGGACCGACCGTTCAACACCCTGTCCGTGGCGCTCGGCGCCGAGGCGACCTTCGCCGCCCGCGCCCTGGACTCCGATCGCGCCGGACTCACCGAGGTGCTGCGGGCCGCCGCCGAACACCGGGGCACCTCCTTCGTGGAGATCTTGCAGGACTGCCCGATCTTCAACGACGGCGCCTTCGACAGGCTGCGCCGCGACACCGCCGCCGACCATCTCGTCCCGCTGCGCCACGCCGAACCCATCCGCTTCGGCGCCGATCGCGAATTCGCCGTGGTGCGAGACGGTTTCGGTCTCGCGGTCGCTCGAGCCGACCGGGTGGCCGAATCCGATATCGTCGTGCACGACGCCTATGCCGACAGCCCCGAATACGCCTACGCGCTCTCGCGCCTGTCGGATCAGGATCTCGACCACGTCGTCACCGGCGTCTTCCGCAGCGTCAGCCGCCCCACCTACGACGACGGCGTCCGCGCGCAGACCGATACCGCCCGCGAGCGCACACCGGTCGACTCCGGTTCCCTCCAGAACCTGCTCACCGGTTCGGAGACCTGGACCGTCGGCGGCTGAGCGGCGGCCGACCGCGGCCGTTGTCAGACGCGTTTGGCGAATCCGAGGTCGATGACCGCGCCGCGTTCCTGTTCGAGTTCGGCGACGCTGAGGTCGACGCGGGTACGCGAGAAATCATCGAGTTCGAGATCGCCCACGATCGCGTACTCGCCGTCGGCGCAGGTGACAGGGAAGGAACTGATGAGGCCCTCGGGAATGCCGTAGGAACCGTCCGACGGGACGGCCATGGACGTCCAGTCGCCCTCGCCGGTTCCGAGCGACCAGTCGTGAATGTGGTCGATCGCGGCACTGGCCGCGCTGGCTGCCGACGACGCGCCGCGCGCCCGGATGATGGCGGTTCCGCGCTGCTGGACGGTGGGGATGAAATCCGTACGCACCCAGTCCGGCTCGTCGATCACGTCGAGCGCGCGGCGACCGCCGATGGTGGCGTGGGTGATATCGGGATACTGGGTGGCCGAATGGTTACCCCAGATCGCGACGCGCGCGATATCGGCGGCGGGTGCGCCCGATTTCTTGGCCAACTGGGCGATGGCGCGATTGTGGTCGAGGCGCGTCATCGCCGTGAACCGTTCGGCGGGCACATCGGGGGCATTGCTCATGGCGATGAAGGCATTGGTGTTGGCCGGATTACCGACAACGAGTACCTTCACGTCGTCGGCGGCGCTGGCGTTGATCGCCTGTCCCTGCTCGGTGAAGATCGGCCCGTTCGCGGCCAGCAGGTCGCCGCGCTCCATCCCCGCCGTGCGCGGCCGCGCCCCGACCAGCAGCGCGACATTCGCGCCGTCGAAGCCGACCCACGGGTCGTCGCTGATATCGATGGATTCGAGCAGCGGGAAAGCGCCGTCCTCGAGTTCCATCGCGACACCTTCGAGCGACGCGACGGCGGCGGGGATCTCCAGCAACCGCAGCCGCACCGGGGTCTCGGAGCCGAGCATCGCCCCGGAGGCGATCCGGAACAGCAGACCGTAGGCGATCTGGCCTGCCCCTCCGGTGACGGCAACGGTCACGGGCGCGTTCCGAGCGGTGCTCACGACGTCGGCTCCTTACGTCAGACGGTCAACTCGTCTCCAACCCTAACGAGTCTCACCGAGCCCGACGGCCGGGCGTGAGCTAACAGACAGTTGTCGCAGACCGCCCTTCACCGAGCCCAGGGGGCGGTTCACCGGCGTCGCCGTTCGACGGCCGGGGCGGGTGCCGTGGCGAGGGGAAACCGGCGTGTCCGATCAGCCGAGTTCGGCGACCTCGGAGTCGGTGAGGACGACCGGGGAGACCGTGTCGTTGGTTCTGGCCAGTCGAACGGCCTTGTAGAGGGGCCGGTCGCCCAGTGCGGCGTCGCGGGCCTCGGCGCGCAACTGGTGGACGAGAACGTCCGAGACGGCGACCGCGGCGGCCAATCGGCTCGTGGCCAGAGCGTCGGCGAGCCTGCGCAGACCCAGCAGGTGCAGTTCGCGGCCGCTACCGGTATCGGTGTACATGGCCAGCGGGATGATCTGGGTTTCCGGCCCCGCGGTCACCCGCAGCACGATCCGGCTCAGCCGGGCCGGGTACACGAGCAGCTCGGCCCCGGTCGTCTCGGACAGTTCGACACGACGCTCGCCGAACACCCGTTGCACGTGAATCGTGGTGCCCGCCATCCAGATCCGCCTGCGCCGGATCGCGAGGGCATAGGCGATGGTCGGCACGCCGACGATGACGCCGATGGCGACCGCCGTCGGCCAGCTCAGCGCCGTGGCCGCCAGCAGTGCCGCGCCGACCCCGACCCCGGTCGCCGCCAGCACCAGCTTGCGCAGCATCGGCGCGTACACCTCGGGTGCGACCAGATCGAGGCCGATCGCCGAAACGGCCTCCGCGCCCTCGGGATTCGACTCCACCGACCCTGCCTCTCCGCGACTTCGCGCACCAGCGGCGCGCCAGACACGTTACCGCGTGCACCGGCGTCGCGGGGCCGCTTGTGGTACGCGGGACCGGCCCCGATCGGGGATCTACCGGGCGAGGGCCTCGGCGAGTATTCCCGCCACCTCGTCCAACGACACCTGACGCTGATCACCGGCGCCGAGATCCTTCAGGCCGATGGTGTTCTCCGCCAGATCGCGGTCGCCCAGTACCAGCGCGAACTTCGCGCCCGAGCGGTCGGCGGCCTTCATCGCGCCCTTGATACCGCGACCGCCGTAGGCCAGATCCACGCGGATACCCGACGCGCGCAACCGAGCCGCGAGCACGAACAGAGCCTGTTTCGCCGCGTCGCCGAGCGGCACCCCGAACACCTCGCAACTCGCCGGATCGCCCGCGGGCCTGCCCTCCGCGCGCAGCGCGAGAACGGTCCGGTCGACACCGAGGCCGAAGCCGATTCCGGACAGCGGCTGTCCGCCCAGTTCGGCCATCAACCCGTCGTAGCGACCGCCGCCGCCGATCCCGGATTGCGCGCCCAACCCGTCGTGCACGAATTCGAAGGTCGTCTTCGTGTAGTAGTCGAGTCCGCGGACCATGCGCGGATTCACCACGTACGGCACGCCCAGGGCGTCGAGATATCCGAGCACCTGCTCGAAATGCGTCTTCGCCGACTCCGAGAGGTGGTCGATCATCAACGGCGCGGCGGCGGTCAGAGCCTTGACCTCGGGCCGTTTGTCGTCGAGCACCCGCAGCGGATTGATCGAGGCCCGACGCTTGGTCTCCTCGTCCAACGGCAACCCGTACAGGAATTCCTGCAACAGCTCCCGGTACTGCGTTCGGCAGGTCTCGTCACCGAGCGAGGTGATCTCCAGTCGGAAATCCTTCAGGCCGAGCGTGCGGTATCCGGCGTCGGCGATGGCGATGACCTCGGCGTCGAGGGCCGGATCGTCCACGCCGATGGCCTCGACACCGACCTGCTGCAACTGCCGGTACCGTCCGGCCTGCGGATTCTCGTAGCGGAAGAACGGCCCCGCGTAGACCACCTTCACCGGCAGTTGGGCGGATTTGTCCAGGCCATGCTGGATGACAGCGCGCATCACGCCCGCCGTGCCTTCCGGGCGCAGCGTGAAACTCTGACCGTTGCGGTCGGCGAAGGTCCACATCTCCTTGCTGACCACGTCGGTCGACTCGCCGACGCCACGCGCGAACAGCGCCGTCTCCTCGAAGATCGGCAGCTCGATATGCCCGTACCCGGCCAGGGTGGCGGCACGGATCAGTTCCTCGCGTACCGCGACGAACTCCGAGGAGCCGGGCGGGACGTAATCCGGAACCCCCTTCGGGGCGGAGAAGCGGCTGGTCTTGGTCACGATGGTCCAGTTTCCACCACCGCGGCCCGACAAGTCCAACCGGTTGTCCCTCGGGCCGCACTCACGCAGGTGCGGAGCCCGCCTGCGGCCTCCTGGCCGCCACGCTCGTCGGAGGTCTAGAGGAACTCTAAGGAAGAGATGGCACACTGATCCCCCGAAAGGACCGGAAAACGGGAGGAACGTGTCAGTGCCGAGCAACGAACAGCGACGAGCAGCGGCCAAGCGGAAGCTGGAGCGCCAGCTCGCCACCCGCGCCGATCGGGCCCGCAAACGCAAGCAACTCACGATCGCCGGATCCGTGCTCGGCGTCGTCGTCGTGGTCGCGGCGGTGGCCGGGGTGTACTTCCTGACCAAGGGCGACGACAACGACAGCAACACCGCAGCCGAGCCCAAGGACGCGTCGCTGACCGCAGCTCCGCCCGCCGCCAAGGCCAAGCCCGCACTGGTCAACTGCAGCTACCGCGACGGCCGCGCCCCCGCCGACAAGCCGGTGCACAAACCCGAACGCACCGAGGTGCCGACCACGGGTAACGACGCGAAGGTCAGCCTCAGTGTGGAGACCAGCGCGGGCCCGATCGGACTCACGCTGAACAACGCCGAGTCCCCCTGCACGGTCAACAGCTTCATGAATCTGGTGGACCAGAAGTACTTCGACGGCACCAGCTGCCACCGGATGACCGCGAGCGAGGGCCTGAAGGTGCTCCAGTGCGGCGACCCGGTCGGCACCGGAATGGGCGGTCCCGGTTACGAATTCGACAACGAGTACCCGACCGATCAGTACGCGGCGGGCGACCCGAACCTCCAGATGCCGGTCGACTACGAACGCGGCGTGCTCGCCATGGCCAACGCCAACGGTTCGACCGGGTCCGACGGCGTGGACGGCAAGGCTACCAACGGAAGCCAGTTCTTCATCGTCTACGGCAATTCGCAACTCCCGCCGCAGTACACGATCTTCGGCACCGTCGACAAGGGCGACATGGGCACCCTGGACAAGATCGCCGAAGCGGGCCAGGACAATTCGAACGGTCCGGGCGACGGCAAGCCCACCACCCCCGTAACGATCACGTCCGTTCAGATGGATTGAGCGAGGTTGTCCGGCGACTTACCCCTGCGTGTCGGAATTGTGCGATATATGCTGTAACCGACGCGTCCGTACGGTTGTGCCAGGGCTTTCTCGGGTAATCTCGAAAGAAGGAGTGCGCGTAGCGTAGCCAACCCTAACGGGCCGATCCCCCGGGCGGGGAGTGCTACGCGACCGGGCTTCGGATGTCCGCGTTCGCAGACGACACGCTGCCCCTCGGATCACCGCTCGTTCGGTCGTGACAAGGGGCAGAGTTCGTCACCGAGTAGTTCGTCACCGAGTACCACCACAATCCATAGTGATCACCGCAGCATCGGGGAGCAGCCATGTCCGGAGAATTGGACGACATCGCCAAGGAAACAGGCGCGATGATGAGGACCATGTTGCAGCTTGCGACCCTCGTCGCACTGCGGACTCGTGAGCGTGGCCAGAAAGAAGCCGAGGCACGGGTCAAGGTCACCGAGGCCCGCATCAAAGAGGCCAGGGAACTCCAGGTTCGTGAGGCGCGTGACGCCAAGGCGAAGGATCCGCGCAACGTGGAACTCGCGCGGATGATCGAGATGCCGGTACCGACGCAAAGTCTCGGTATCTCGTTGGAGAAGGACCGGTCCGCCGGTGCGTCGTCGGCGGCCGGCGCTGTTGCTACCGCCTCGTCGGCGGCCGCACCGCAGATCCAGTACGACTCGGCCGAACGTCGCAACGCGATCGCCGCCCACCTCGCCCGAATCGGTGTCGCACCCGAGTTGGCAGCGGTCAGGATGCTCGTCGAAGTCGGTCACGCGCAACCGGTTCAGGAAGCGGCTCGCGCGCGATCCAAGGATGCGCCCGAGGAGATCCTGGCCCGAGAACAGGAATTGAGCCGCGGGCTCGAACGTACCCGCTGAGAACCGTCGAGCGTCCCGATCCGGCCCGGTCTAACCAAGGCTCGGATCGGGATCGGTGAACATTCCCGATGGCTCCATGGTGATCGGGAGCAGATTGACCTGGCTCTGATGTCCTGCGCGCACGGTGCAGTACTTGAACGGCCCCCTCGGGTTGAAAAGCTGTTCCATCTGTGGGTCAGCGTGCTTCAGGAACCATTTGCTCAGGCCCTGCTGTGGGTCCTGTCGGCAGAATTCCCATGCGCGCCACAACGCGTCCAGCCGGACAACGGCCTCCGTGTGCTGCCACCACTGCGGGCACCATGCGGAGTCGCTGGTGTCGGTGACCTGCCGTCGGTAAACCATGCACAGGTAGTTCTCCACGAATTCGACGACATTGGGATAGATCCAGCCGTCCGGGCGCTCGCCGTTCATCTGGTCGAAGACCCCGTCCGGCGGTGGTTCGATCGGCAGCGGGCCGAGCACATCCCGATGACCGTTGCGCACACCGCAGTATTTGAACGGGCCGCGTGGATCGAAGAGCTGCTTCATATGTGGATCGGCATGACGAAGCAACCAGTAGCTCAATCCCCCGCGCTCATCATGATGGAGCCCCTCCCATGCCCACCACAGCGCATCCAGACGTGCTACCGCCTCGCCGTGGCGCCACCACTGATCGCACCAGACGGCCTCACTCGAATCGCTGACCTGGCGCTGATAGATCTTGCCGAGATATTCTTCGACGAATACCGCCACGGTGGCGAATTCGGGTTCTTCGTTGGTCACAGCGGCCGTGCCTCCTCTGGCTGACCATGATCCTGCGGCGGTGTCGACTTGACCAATGACGGAGACTCGTCTCGTAGCGTCGATTTATCCAGTGCCGGTGATCCGATGATGTCGGCGATCTCGGTCTTACGCGCCGGATCGTGCCTCTTGATGGATTGTTCGACCTCGGCTGAGTATTCGCTCTCCCACCACGCCACCGTGCGAACCAGCACCGGCGGCGCACCCGACGAGAAGACGATGACCCGGCCTCGTGGCAACGTCGCGAGGCCATTCACCGAGAACGTCTTGGACGACCCGAGTGAACGCGAATAGCTCTTGCCGCTCGCAGATTCGGACATCGACTGCGAGATCGCGTCATATTCGCCGAGTGCCTCGGAGCGATCGCGTAAGAAATTGGTGTCATCGACACCGCTACCGAGCACCTTGATGTTCGCCGCCGACCACAGCGCTGCCATACCATCCTCACCCCAGCACCGCGCCCCTTGCGCCCACGATTGAAGCACTGTCATGACGACAATGCCCCGTGACCCGAAGTGGCTGTACTGCTTGGGAAGATCCTTCCAGCGCACTACATTCGCTGCCTCGTCCAGGACCGCGAGCAGAGGTATGTCGAGCCGTCCGCCGCGGGACCTGGATGCTTCCTTCATCGCGACATCGATCACCGCTTCGGTGAGCGCACTCACCAGCGGCGCGGCGGATCCGCGTCCCTCCAGCGACAAGCTGTACAAGGTGCCATTGGCCTTGATGAATTTCAATTCGTCGAACGGCCGCCGGTGAACCGTGCGCCCATCATTGAGCACCGACTCACCAGGGGTGACCCAAGCGTGCACATTGGTCAGCTTGAGGCAGCGGACCATCTTCTTCGCCGTACCGAAAACGCCACTGCGCGTGCGCTCGTCGGCCTGATACTGGCCGGCCAAACCGTCGGCGCTGAAATCATGCTTGGCACTGCGCAACAGCTGAATGGGGGTCTCATCGCGAGGATGGGTCACCCAGTACCACACCTGGGTGATCGGCTCCTTCCCGACAGCGGCGGCCAGGAACAGCCCCGCGAGCAGATCCTCGGCTTCCGGGTCGAAGAACGCGTCACCCTTGGCATCGGAACCGTCGTCACTGTCGGCGAAGTGTCCCGCCAGCCGAGCCGCGCGCATCTCGAAACCCGGCTGTTTGGGGTCAACCCAATCCAGCGGATTCCAGTACCACGTCGGTTCCTCCGCCGCCACACCCTGCGGATCGAAGACGAACGTCGGACTCCCCTTCGCCTCCCGCACATCACGGGTCGCGTCGACCACGTCACGCTTGTTGGAGGTGGCCAGAACCGGGCCGATCGCGGTGAGAATGGCCGGAATCACGCGGGAGGTCGACTTCCCCTGGCGCGGACCCCAGATGTCGATGTGCAGATCCTCGTACGACCCGTACAACATGGCGCCATCGGCGACGCCGATACCGATCGGCACACCGGGTGTGTCCTGACTCCCGAGCCGAATCCCGAGCTGTGCCGCCTTCTCCCGCACCCCCGCTTCGGTCAGCGACGCGATCGCACCGCCGTTACCCATCACATCGGCTTTGTCATCGACCGGGAGTCTGCCCTTGGACGCTCGGGTCTTGGACTGTTTACGCGTCAGCAGGTAGATCACCCCCACCGCGATGACGAGCAGCACGATCACCGTGGCGGCGACGGGCCATTTCAGTTGTCCCCGTGCCATTTTCGCGATGATCTCGATCGGATTGACCGGGACGTCCTGGCGTGGCGACGACAGCGCGTTGCCCAGGTGCAGGGCGAGCAGCAGTGTCGCGAACACCGCGGCGGCGGCGTAGACGGCGTACAGGCCGAGATCGGGTCCGACCGCGGCCGGATCTTTCACCGGCTTCTTCTTTGCCATCTGTGCCTCCTCGAATTGCCTTGCGGTGGTGAATGATGCGGTGTCAGCGGAACGCGTCGAGCCGCCAGCCCTCGGCCGTGCGGACGACGGTCGCGATGACCGTGCTCGGCGGCAACTCCTCCTTGCGCCCGTCCGGGTAGACGACGGTCTGCTCTATCCCGATCTTGTACTGCTCGGTGTTCGGGTCCGCGCCCGCGGGCGGACGCTCCCCCGACGCGAAGGTGAAGGCCTGGACGGTGGCTTTCGCCTTCGCCCAATCCGACCACCGCAACGACTGGCGCGGCGTCTCGGTCGCCGCGGCGGAGGTGTCGAGCACCCGGATCAGGCTGGGACCGAGCCATTTGCGGGCTCTGGCCAGCGACGAGCCCTGGGGCTCGGCGGCGGGCTGCCAGGTGTAGATCTCCTTCAGCGCCGCGACCGCGACACCGTCGGGGGTCACCGGATCGGGTGCGGGCGCGGCCTCGAGCAACCGGGTCGTCGACGTGACCCGATCCGCCGCGCCGGAATCCGGCCCGTCGCTGTCGCTTCCGCATGCCGCGCTCAGCGTCGCTACGCTCACCACCAGCATCACCACCAGTTTCGCGCGTGCTCTTCCGTGTATCTTCCAGGCTAACCGTCGCGGGCCGCCACGTCGCGGTCCGAACGCCGGGTATCGCAGCGCATGTTCGCTTTTCCGCTCTACATTCACAGCACCCTCCTCGCCCGCGCGTCACCCGGTATCGCCGTTTCGCCGACCCCGCCACCGCCTCGGCCCGGTGCGGCGGGAGCGGACTGGATCATCCTGCCCTCCCCCGCGTAGATTCCGACCTGCGCCGGGCCGCGTGGACCGAAAGAGCTGAACACCAGATCTCCCGGTTTCGCCCGGCTCAACGGCACTTCGGAGCCCGCTTCCCACTGCTGTTCGGCGGTGCGCGGCAGTGTGACCGCGCCGGAGGATGCCGCGAAGACCGCCGCGGAGGTCAGGCCGGGTCCGTCGAGTCCGCCGCCGCTCGGACCCTGCGGTCCACCGCCGCCCCACACATACGGGGTGCCGAGCCAGTCGTGCGCGGCCTCGACGATCTGGGTACCGGCGTCGTCCTCGCCCGGGGTGAAGCGGCCGGTGGAGCCGGGCGCGCGATACTGCGGTTCCATGGTGAGGATATTGCGCACGTACGGCTGGGTTTCGGAATAGTGCGCGCCGACCTGGTTGGGCATTCCGCCCGAGGCCAGTACCGCGCCCTCGCCCGCGTTGTAGGCGGCAAGCGACAGCGCGGTGAGATCGCCCTGCACCCGTCCCTCCGCCTGCCACCGCTCGATCTTGTGCGCGATCGCGCACATGTAGCGGCCCTGGCCGATGATGGCGTCACCGTCGTCCCACACGCTGGCCACACCGTTGCCGTCGGCGTCGATGACATAGGGCTTACCGTCGTCGGGATTGGTACTCGCCGCGGTGCCGGGCAGGAACTGCGCGAGGCCCTGCGCGCCCGCGGGCGAGGTCGCGCCGCGACGGAAACCCGATTCCTGGCGGCCCTGGGCTGCGAGCAGCGACGAGGTGATCTGCGGGCAGATCGAACCGGCTCGGCGGTACCAGATCTCGAGTTCCTCCGGCACCTTGCCCGAGGCGAGCGCGCCACCGGCGCTGCCGAAGCCGAGGCTGCATCGCGGATCGGTGGAATACCACTGCGCGCCGCCGAGATCGGGGGTCGGTGCGCCGTCGAGCCACGGCACCGGATCGATCTGCCTGCCGCCGGTGAAACGGCCACCGGGAACGATCTCGAAATGCAGGTGGGCACCGCTGGATTCGCCCGCGGATCCGACCAGTCCGATCTGCTGTCCCGCACGCACGGTCTCGCCGACGCGCACCATCACGCCCGCGTCCCACATATGTCCGTAGACGGCCGAATAGCCGCGGCCGTTGGTGTCGATCGAGTCGACCACGATCCAGTTGCCGAAACCGGACGCGGGCCCTGCCGCGACGACCCTGCCGTCGGAGACCGAGAAGATCGGCGTGCCGTCGACGGCCGCCATATCGATGCCCTTGTGATCGCCCCCGCGTGAACCGAACACATCGGAGACGGTGAACGTTCCGGTCGCCAGCGGCAGCACGCGACGGATCGCGCCGACGCCTGCCGCCAGCGAAGGGGTCGCGGTGACAGCGGGGTTCGCCGAGGTCGCCGTGGCGGAACCGGACGGGGCGGCAGCGGCGGTCGACGCGCGTGGATCGCCCTGCGGGTAACCGCCGAGCGGCGGTAGCGCCGACTGCGATCCGAGCACCGACATACCTTCGCACGGGTCGTCGACCGAGGGCATGATCACCACGAGCACCACCGCCATCAGCGCCACCACGACGCCCATCACCCCCCAGAGCATGCCTTTGGCGCTCACGTGCGACGGCGGGATTCGTTCAGGGTGTCGGCAAGGGTTCGGTTCATCTCGGCGGCCGCGGCCAATTGCTGTTGCAGCAGAGCGACTTTGCGGCGCAGCGCGGTGGCGTCCATCCGCTCCAGTCCCGGCCCTTCGGCGGCACGGACCCAGTTGCGCACCGAATTGGCGTGCACGCCGATCTGATCGGCGACCATCCGGCACGCCTCGGATTCGCTACTGAGCGTGCCGGTCAGCGCGAGCACCTGTTCCACGGCGGCCTTGCGGACCTCCGGCGATACCCGGCGATAGGACCGGTGCGGCATCATCGGACACTCCCCGCACCGCCCGGCTCCGGCCGCGAGGACACGCGGCACCGCATGGACACCGCGTATCCCGGCCGGAACCTCATGCGGCGCTCCCACTCGGCGAATCCGAACCGCGCGTGGTGGATTCGGTGAACTCGCTGAAGCGCTGATTGGTGTCGTGGATCCCGCTCTCCTTCTCCGACACCGTGAATTCCATATGGAACGGGATGCCGGGCCGACGGTCCTCACCGATCTTCAGCAGGAATTTTCCGGTGCCAGGCGGCGACGGCCGCAACTGGCCCGGTTTGAGCGCCTCACCGGTCAACGCCTGCGGCGCAGACCAGCCGGTCACCATCTCCTCCTCGGCGGAGGTGAACGGCACGATGCTGTCGAGGCGTTTGACCTCTTCCGCGGGCAACGCGCCGAAGATCTTGGCACGAGCGCGTTCGAGGAAGCCCAGCGCCTTGGCGATGGCGCCCTCGGACCCGAGGGACTGTAGATCCTTGATCGTGTGGCTGATCATGATGAGCGCGGTCGCGATACTGCGCTGCAAACGGGTCAGTTCGTCGACCCGGTCGACCATGAAATCGCCGAGACCGAGCACCTGCCACAACTCGTCCATCACGACCTGGAAGTACCGTTGCGGGCCGAGGTCGGCGTCGGCGAGCACGTGCGCGGCCTCGACCGAGGCGAAACCGTCGGCCCAGCACGCGAGCATGACCGCGGCTTTGAGTTTCTTGTCGCCGGTCGGGATGTGCGAGACGTCGATACAGACCGCGACGGCGCTGGTATCGATCGGCACCGAGGTCTGCCCGTTGAAGATCGCGCCGAACGGGCCCTGGGTCAGCGCGCGCAGCGAACGGCGCAAACCCTTGATGGCGTTCTGGTATTCGCTCGGATCGTCGGCGCCCGCGTCGAGCATGAGTTCCTCGCCGCCCGCGACGATCACCTCGAGCAGGTTCTCCATGATCGGCGGCTGATCCGGGGTGTAACCGCTGCCGGGCTGGTAGAGGATGCGCAGACCGGTGGCGATCAGGGTCTCCTCGTAGTCGCGCACCCGCGCGCCACGCACGAGTTCGACCAAGCCCGCGATCAATGTCACCTGGCGGGCCCGCAGATCCTGTAGCACTTGCAGTTGCAGCGCCGGCAAATCGTCGAGACGCGGCACCACCGAACCGAGCACGCCCGCCGCGAGCGGATTGAGTTTGCCGTGGCCGTAACCCAGGTCGATGACCTGGCCGCCGACGAGTTCGACCATCTTGCGATAGTCCGGTTTGACGTCGGCCAGAATGAGCGGGGTGATGCCCTGGGCGATTCCGCCCAGCACGATCCGGCGCACCAGCGAGGATTTGCCGAAACCGTTGAGCCCCAGCACGAAAAGGCTCGGCGCGGTGATGAAACTGCCGCGCAGGAACCAGTTCATCGGATCGAAGCACACCGGCGCGCCGGTGTGCAGGTGCGAGCCGAGCGGTGTCCCGATCAGCGGCGCGCCCGCGCCAACCGACCACGGCCACAACCCCGCGACCTGGGCGGTGGTCGCCCGGTATTCGACCGGGCGGCCGACGACGTTCATCCGTCCACCGCCGGGCCCCGCGTACCCGCGATCGGTGAGTTGCGCTGTGCTGCGGTCGAAACCGTCCTCGTAGACCTGTTCGGCACGCGCGGCGAAGTTGCGGCGGCGGATGTCGTCGGTGCGCACGCGGAAGGTCGCCCATGCCGCGCGCAGACCGGAACCCTCGCGGCTGATCTGTTCGAGTTTGGACCTGGTGACGTCGTCGAGCAGCTGTGGGCCCGAGGTCTTGCGCTTGTCCGCCTTGGCCTTCGCGCGACGCGCGGCCTTGTCCATGGGCGGTGTTCCCATGGCGCGGTCGGCGGTGTAATCGGCCTTGTCCTGGCGCCCCCCACGACCGGACCGCCCGCTGTTACGTTGCGCGGTACCGCGATCGGGACGTTGCGGCCCGACCCGGTCCGGGCGGGCGGGCAGTCGGTCCTGGCGCTGCGGCGCACCGCGATCGGGACGGGCGGTGCCCTGACGCGGACGTTCCGCCCATCCGTCGTACTCCGAGCGCGGCGCCGACGCGCGCCGGTTCTCCGCTCTGACCCGTTCCGCTCGTTCACGTTCGGCATGCGCCCGATCGGCACGGACAGCGTCGGCCCGCCCGGCCCCGGGACGCCCCCGTCGCTCGGCCGCGTCGCGCGACGCCCTCCGCTCCCGATCGGACATCTCCCCGACGTCGGACCGATCGTCGCCGCTCACGCTCCGCGCCGGTCGCCCGGCCCGGTCGGGCAGGTCCTCCACGCCGGGGCGCCCGCCGCGCCGGACCGGGATGCCGTCGCGGTCGTGCACCGGTGGCTCGTTCTCACGTGCCATGAATCACTCACCCCGCCAATGCCTTCGGAATTGTCGCGTGTTCCGGCAGGATGACTCCGCACCCGAGCGAGGCCGCGAAGGCCGCGGACTGGTAGCGGTAGCACCGCCGGATCTTCAGTCGCGCCTGTGTGGACAGGTCGCGAGTGATGGCTTCGATACGCGGCAGATCGCCGCGCAGGGGCTCGGTGATGGTCACCAGGGCTCCGAAGCGGGTCACACCGTGACCCCGGGCTTGTTCCTCACGTGCCTGCTGGGTGGCGCCCACCCGCAGGGTCGCGGCGGCCGAGACGACACCGCGTTCACTCTGTTGGGCCACCAGCGCGTTCTTGAAATCGTCGTCGACGATCTCGGCGGCGTCGGCGGCCGAATGCGGCCGGTACACGATGGCGATGCGCTTGCGCGGCACTTCGGGATTCGGCGCGAGCAGGCGTTGCAGCACCCGCTCGTCCACCGCGCCCTCGGGAGCGGCGTCCATCTCCCAGGTGACCGAGCGGCCGCCGTCGTGGATCAGGTGATCCCATTTCTCGTCGTGCGAGACCGGCCCGGCGTCGGCCCAATCCAGGCCGTGGCCATCGGGTTCGGAGGAGGCGACCTCGAGATCGGCCTGGGAGGCCGGGTCGTAACTACGCCGGATGAACGAGATCACCTCGTCCGCCGACATGGGCTGCGCGCGCACACCGGCCTCGGCGAGCGCGGCGCAGATGCCGGGCAGCCTGCGGCCGATCTCCACGGCCTCCTCGGCCGGATTCTTGCGGCGCTCGGCGGTGGTCGCCTTGAACGTGATCGCGACCCGCGGCAGCAACTGCACCCGTTCCTGCGGCAGTTCGGTCGCCAATTCGTACATGACCTGCTGGGCGAGGTCGGGCGCTTCCGGCCGGGTGATGGTGGAAACCTCGGTCAGCAAGCGGTTTCCGGTCTCCGGCACCGTGTCGATGACGGGCACCACCGCGATGATGTCGCTGGTCTGACCGACCGAGGCGAGGAAGGTGCCCCACGCGGAGACCCAGCGGTCGATGACCGGCTGGTCGACGGCCTCGTGGCCCTGCGGCCAGGCCCGGAGCACGACGGTGTACTGGGCGAACTGCGGCAGGTGGATCATGCCGAAGCTGTAACCGCCCGCGTCGATTCCCTCGTACAACTTCGACGGGGCGAGCAGACCCGGCAGGCGGGTGACGCCGCCGGGGACCCGCGAGAACCGGCCACCCCGATACACGTGCTCACCGTTGTTGCGTGAACGCATCCAGTTGAACATCATCAATCCCGTCTCGTATCCGGAGCGGCCCCCGGTCCGCCACACCAGTGGAACCATGATCACCACGCCGGTGCCGCCGACGATCAGACCCCACTGGAATCCACCGACCATCGCGGTGATCAGCGCCGTGATCACGACCACGAAGCCGATGACTGTCTCCTCCCAGCGCAGGCCGAAAAGACCTGCGCTGCGGGGCTTCTGCCAGAGGCCGTAGGAACGGCGCTCGTAGGTGTCGGTCATCGTCATCGCGGAATGGTGCTCCTCCCGAGGTCGGGCGAACGATTCGCCCAGCGGTCACCGGCGAGATCGCCCATGCTTTCGTCGGCCCGGTTCAATCCGGTGCTCGCGGCGCGGGCGGCGCCGATGCGTCCCGCGGCCCTCGACGCACCGGAGGGTACTCCGGCCTGGGCCTGCCCACCGGAGGCGCGCGGTGGCAGCGCACCGCCGCTTCCGCCGCCGCCACCGCGTGGTGGCGGTACCGGACGGCCGCCGCGGCGCGGCCCCGCGCCGCCCGGACGCGGGCCGCCGCCGCCCGTGACATAGCCGGGCGCGCCCGCGCCCGCGGTGGACTTCACGGCCACGGCCTTGGTGCCCATCGCGCCGAGCGCCGCCGCGCCGATCAGGGTGCCGCCCGCCGCGGTCAGACCGGAACCACCGGAGCCGACGATCGCGACGGCGGGGGTGACCAGGCGCATCAGCGCGGGAAGCACGAACGCGACGCTGCACAGCAGCACGATGGCGACCAGCATGCGCTGTGCCTCTTCGGCTTCGGGCAGCGCCGTGGTCGAGGTCAGACCGTCGACATGCCCCGCGGTCATGAACGCGATCATGTAGACGATCGCCGCGACCGGCTTGTACAGCATGAAGGCGATGATCCAGCCGATCAGCTTCTGATAGGACTGCTTGCCGGTGTTCATGCCCGAGGCGGCGGCCGCCAGCGGGAGCACGCCCGCCGCGACGAGCAGCAGCCCTTGGCGCACGATGGCGAGCACGATCTGCGCGAGCGCCCCGAGCAGGCCGACGATCGCGATGATGAGGACCAGGCCCGGCGAGAACGCCTGCAACTTACTGGTCTTCACCATCAGCTCCGCCAGATCCTTGGCATTGCCGTTGGTGGCGTCGGTGATGACCCACTCGGAGAAGCGATCCGAGGCCTGGGTGCCCGCGACGATGATCGCCCCGAGCATCCACGAACTGAACACCACCCGGGCGAACATGCGGAACGATTCGGCCGCCTCGCTCACCGCGGCCCCGCGTCTGGCCTCGGCCAGACGCGCGCCGGTCAGGATGACCGAGGCGATGAGCAGCAATATCTGTATCTGATAGGTGTAGTCGTTGATCTTGGTGAACAGCGAGCCGTTATCGCTGGCCGCCTCGTTGGGCACCTTCATCCAGAACGTCAACGCCAGGATGATGGCCTCGCCGAGACCCTTCATCAACGAGTCGACGACCTTGCCGAAGGTCGAGTCCCACGCCTTGTCCTTGACGGCGGTCGCGGCGTCGCCGGGATGGGACGCGGCATTGCCCGCCTTGCAGGCGGCCGAGGCCGCGTCGCCGAGGGAGATCCCCGGGAGTCCGACATCGTCGAGCGTGTCGTGGATTTCGTTGCACGTATCGTCGAAACCGTAGGTCTGGCCGTAGGCCACCGTCGGCGTCGCGATCATCACGGTGAAGATCACCGCGAAGATCGTGAGAATTCGCCTCACCATTGTGTCCACCCCTCGATATCTCGCAGGGACTCGATATGGACTTGCTCTTCGCCTGTCACCGGGCGGACCTTCCCCTCGCTGTCCCGCCGCACGACCGTCGGGCACATGCCCGCCCGTACCGGTCGGCCGTCGACTGTTACTCGGGCCTTTCTCGCGAACTCGACGGTCGCGGCCTGCTGACACCGGCTCACCATGCGGTCCACCCTTCGATCGACTCGATCAACTCGGTCGGGGCTCCGCTGGACGCGGACGGCTTCAGTCGCCAGTCCCCCGCGTCCCAGACCATCACCAAACGCAGTGCGGCCCACAGTTGTTTACCGTCGATCACCTGTCCGCGCGAGGCGAATCGGACGATGGCGAGATCGTCGGCGTAGTTCTCCACCTTGAAAGCGTCGGGAGCGACGAAGTAGCGAGTAATGCGCTCCGGCTGCTGTTTCGGGAGACGGTCCTCGTCGAGCGCCTTGTCGTAGGCCGCGATCTGCGCGGCGGAGACACGGACCTGGCGCAGATACAGCTCGCGATCGGCCGGGCGGGCGTTGATCCGGTAGGTGATCTGCGCCGCCGCCAGCGCCGCGCCCTGCGGGGTATGCGAATAGCCAACGGCCAGACCGTCTTCCAGCCGGGTCGGTCCGTCGGAGGTGGAGAAGGGCACCGACGCGCCGTAGACCTTCTGCCAGCCGCGCGGGGCGTCGGTGCCCTCGGGCGCGGCGGTCAGCCAGTCCGAATCGGTGGGTTTGCGCTGGCGGGCCGGATCCTGCGAAAGCGGTTGTCCGGCAGGATTGTTGGGAACATCGATGCGCCTGCCGAAGATATCGACCTCGGGTTCGGCGAAACCCTCACCGCCGGTGGTGGCGGCGACACCGCCGCCGTCACCGCCGTCCGCATCGTCGTTTCCGATCCACATGACGATGCCGACCACCAGGATCAGTGCCAGCAGGGCCGCGGACGCGATGGCACCGAAGGAGACACCCGAGCGGGCGTAGGGCTCCTTCTGACTCACTGCGGTGCCTCCAATGTCACGATGTCGTCGGGTAATTCGTCGATGGACTCGACCGGCCTCGCGGTCGAGTCCGGGCCGGGCAGTCGTAATCTCCAGTCCTGCCGGAACCATTCGACGGTGGTGTGGTTCACCGCCTTCGAACCGTCGGAATATTCGGTGTAGATATCCACCGCGGTCACCTGATCGGTGTATTCGGTGATCTTGTAGCCGAGCAGCCTCGGCGCGTACTCCGGTGCCGCGGGTCCGGTGATCGACAGCTGTAGCCGGTTCACCGACCACTCGTCGCGCGCGGCGCCGGGCAGGACCTCCCCGGCCACCACCTTCGCCCATTGGCTGTCGGTGGCCACCGACAGCCGGACCGTATGGGTGATGGCGGCCACCGCGGCCCCGGGCGGGTTGCGGTCGAAGTCGACGGCGGCGCCGTCGGTGATCGACCGGGGCCCCTGCGCGGTTCGCGGCAGCACGACGCCCTGGAAGTCCTGCCACCGCACATCGGTCGGCGCCGCGGCCGGATTCGGCGCCGTTGCGCCGTCTCCGTCGGCTTCGCAGCCGCCGCAGCCCGCGACCGCGAACAGCGCGACGCCGAAGACGCCCACCGCGCGCGAGCGCATCACTGTGGAATTCATGTCGGATCCGTCCCCGTCAGATGCCGGCTCACGTCGGCAGGAACGCCAACGCGATTCCGGAGGCGGTACTCGCCACCGAAGCGCCGATCAAACTCATCACGACACCGTGGGTGGCGTCGTTGATCGCCATATCGCTGCGGAAGGCCATCCACAACCGGCCGGCGGACAGGATCATCCACGCCAGGCAGACCAACAGCACAAACCACAGCAGCCAATTCAGCAACTGCATCAGCGGTTCGAGTACATCGGAGGGCATCTGCTTGTAGGCGAGCAGCTCGCTCGCCGAGAGTCGCACGTCGGACATGGTCGACATCAGGTACCGATGACGGCGTTCATGATGGTGCCCGCGCTCGTCGCGACGACACCGCCGATCATGGCTCCGGCGACCATCTTCGGCGATTCGAGACCGCCGCCGGTCCACCGCTCCCACGCGAATTTGCCGCCCGCGTACACGATGCCGCAGATTCCGGACAGCAGGACGAACCAGGTGAGGTACCGCACGAGTTGCAGGATCTTCTCCGAGCCCGGAGGCGCCTCCGGCGTCGGATTCCCGACCTGCGCGAGGACGGCGCCGTAGGTGTCCTGCGCGGCGAACAGCAACATGCTCATCGGCTACCTTCCCGGGAAGTGTGAATCAACGCCCTGTACATCGACACGATGCACGCCATCACGGCTCCTCCTCATCGAAAGACGAACTGGCATCGAGCTTTTCACGGACGACGGCAACAATATCGGTGCCGAGCTCGCGAACCTCGAGCGGGACCTCCTCGAGCGGGTCGATCTTGCGCTTCTTCTCCGGCATCGGATCGCCGGGCGACCATGTCGGCAGTTGCTCGGGCTCGACCAGCGTCCATTCCTCGTACCACGGCACCTGCCACATCGGCCCCGCCAGCGACCCGACCACCTCGCGATAACGCCGGATCTCCGGCGGAATCCGGCCGGGTCTGGCGGCGACGGTGACCAGTCCGATGACCTCCGAAGGCCCGCCGAAACCGAAATGATGCTGCCGCAGCAAATCGTGGGCACGCGTCAGCCCGGCGATCGTCTCCCTGGCCACCAGCACGACAAAGGGGGATTCACGCTCGAAGACGCCGGGCCAGCGGCGGCTCGAATCCGCCGCGGGCGCAAGCACATGCGCGAGCGTAGTGGCTCCCGCACCGCCGTGCACACCGAGCAACCAGACCAGTGGCGCCCGACCGACACCGGGTACCGGACGCTCCCATACCGGTGCGCGTCTCGACTCGGGAGGCGCCACCACCCCCGCCGGTTGAGGGTCGTGTTTGCGACGAAGTTTCATAGCTGCGGTCATGATGCCACCCCGGCCAGCAGGCGTGCGTATGCCCGGCGCGTCTCCTCGGCGAGTGCGGCGTGCTCGACCAGTTCGCCGCGGGCCAGATGCGGATCGTAGGGAATTTCCCTGATCTCGCGCACCCACCCGGAGAGATGTTCTCGCAAATGATCGGCAACACGTGAGTCGAACCCCGGATGCTGATGTGAGACAACGATGGTGGTGTCTCCGACGATGCCGGTGCCCGGCCCCTCGCTCGAATCGCCGAACTGGTCATCGAGCCATTCCAGGGTCACCCGCAGCCGGTTGGCGGCGTCGCTGCGCGCCGGAATGGCAAGAACGAGAGCAACATCGGCGTCATCGAGCAACGGACGCAGCTGACGTCCGGCAATCGGGTTCCCGCCGTCGTACACCGCGGTGAAGCCTGCCTCGTCGACCGCCCGCGCCACGGTGAGGTATGTCGCTCTGCGGCGCAGCGGCGCGGCGTCGCGCCACAGCAGTCCCATCCCCGACGTCGCCAGCGACAGGCACTCCTTGAGCGGGGCAGGCTGGTCGTCGCCACGCCCGTACAGCCACGATTGCAGGCTGATCGGATGCAGGTGTTCGTCCGCGCCCCGCAGTGCCAGATCGCTGCCCGCCGCCGTCGCGTCCACCGCGACGGTCGGGGTACCCGCCGAGGCGAGTTCACCGGCGATGCCGAGCGCCGTGGTCGTGGTTCCCGCGCCGCCGCAACCGCCGACCACCAGGATCGGGCGCTGCGCGGGTTCACCGTCGATACCGTCGTCGTCCCGTTTGCCGCGCCGTAGCCGTACTACCGGAGCCTTGGAACGTGCCTGTCGACCCGACGGTCCGCCCTCCTCGGGCGCCTCGTCGAGCCAGCGGCTCCAGTCCTCTCCCATCGTTCTCAGCTCTCCTTCATCCGGCCGCGATACCCGTGATGAGGGTGCGACCGCCGATCACCGCGGTGGTGACCATCTGCTTGTTGTACGTGGCGGGCACACCACCGGGCCGGTATTCGGTGACCTCCACCGAATACCTGTTCTCGGTGACCGTGACGACCCGCACGCAATGCGTGGTGCCCTCGGGAACGGTGTCGATCCCGCGCTGGATCACCTCCGGTGACGAGATCGGCGCCTCGGGCGCGACGACGGCGCGCACCTGTTCGCCCGAACGCGCGACGTAGTAGGCGTATTGGAAGGCGAGCACCACATCCGGCCCGGAATCGGTGCTGCCCGCCTCCGCGCTGCGCAGCACGCTCACACCGTGTTCGGTGGGGCAGTCGGCCGGACCACCGGCACGCGCGCTGCCCGCGGTGAACTGCATCGACGCGGGCGTGGTGCCCGCGGCGCCGCGCTGCCCCGACATCTGCACCAGCCACAGCGCGCCGACGCCCGCCGCGATCAGCATCAGCACCGCGACGATCAGGACCAGAACCACCCGCGCGCGCCGGGTGGCCGGATGCTGTTTGGCCGCGACGCGCAACGCCGGAGCCGAGCGGTTGCGCGGCGACGGCGGTTCCTCGGCCGGATCGTCATCGGCATCGTTGTCGTCGGGCCAGGGGAAGCGCACGGCGACACCTGAGCGTGGGTCGTAGTCGTCGTCGGGCCCCGGCGCGTGGTCGTCGGCCACCCAGTCCGACCAGCCGCCGATGAATTCACTGCGCCGCGCGGGCAGATCCGTCGGTACCTCGGCCTTGGCGCGCGACTCCTCCGGGTCCTCTTCACGGATGTAGTCCGGGAAACGGGCGCTGCGTTCGTCCTCGTTCGTCGGCTCCGCGATCGCGTCGTCCCCGGCCACCGGAGCGGAGGTCGCCGCGTCCGGTTCGAGCGCGCCGTACCAGCGCGAAAGATCTTTGTACGAGTTCAACATTCCCCCATTCCCGCAGCGCAGGGCACGTAGCGTCGCATCGTCGGACCTCTCGGCGATCAGTTCGTGGAGAACGGGTAGGCAGTGTTGGTGGTTCCGGGTCGCTCGGTGGGCGGAATCGAGGTCGCGCCGCCGGATGAGGCGCCATCGGCTCCTGTCCCGAACGGAAATTGTCCCGTACCGGAGGAATTCGGCGTAGTCGACGCGCCGGAACTGTTGCCGAAGAATCCGGGTCCCGGCTTGCTACCCTGAGCGGCGGCACCCTGCCCGAACTTCTCGGCGAGATCGCGCGCCAGCGCGGCCAGCCAGTCCGCGACGTAGCGGGTGGGCGCGTCACCGTTGGCCGCCACCGCCGCGGTGCCGTAGGCGCCGTGGGTGCGCACGGTGTCCCAGTACCGCACCCAGGTGGTGAGATCGAGCAGTTCCCTGTTGTCGGTGATGTTCTGCACGACGGCGTCGTAGGACTGCGTGACCAGGCGCGACACCGTCGTCGGCGGAACCAGTTGGGGTATCGCGCCCGCGAGCCGGGTGCCAAGGCGCAGCAGTCCCGCGACCGGGTCCGACAAACCGGCGGTGGCCAATTCGGAGATCGCGGCGGGGCTCAGCACCGTGCGCACGACGCTCGCCACCGCGTTCAGTCCGATCATTCCGACCCGCAGCAGCGCCTGGACCGCGCCGGCGAGATCGATCGGCGCGCGCGGATCGGAGGCGTCGGCGATGCGCTGGGAGATCGACTTCTTCGGCGCGATGGACAGATTCGTCAGCGAGGTGCCCTGGACGTCCTCGGTGGCGACCTCGGTGACCGTCTTGATGGAGGTGTAGGCGAGCGCCTGCGAGATCGACATCAGCGAGGCGATCGGGTCACCGCCGCTGAGTGTCGCCTGTCCGGCGACATTGGCGACAGCGCGCAACACCGGCGCGCCGTTCGGCGCGTCGCACGCCAAATCGCCTGCGGCACAGAAACTCGCGACCCGTCCGGTGAGCGCGGCGAAATCGGTCGCTCGGTCCCGGTCCGGGCCGATGCCGCCGCCGTCCGCGGGTGTCAGCGGCAGCGCGGCCACCTCGGCCACGCGCGCACCGCTGGTGCCGGGAGCCGGGTCGGGGGTCTGTTTGCCCGGTGCGCCGGGGAACAACGGCGCGCCGGGATTGCGGGTGGGATCGGCGAACAGCGCGACCGCGGCGACCTTCTCGGCCGGGATCACCCCCGAACCCTTGCCGATCTCCTGCGCGAACATCGAGACGACATGCGCGCCCTGCGAATATCCGACGAGCGCGAATCTGGTGTCGGCGCATCGGCTCGCGACCTGCGCGGCCATCGTCCGCAACCGGACGAGTCCGGTGGCCACCGATTCCGTATACGGGGTGGCGCGTTTGGCGTCGATACCCCCGAACGCGGATTCGTAGGGGACATAGGCGCGGTCGACGAGTCCCGGTTCGGCCGCCGCGGCCATCATGGGGCTGAACACCGTCGAGAGCATGCCGGTGTCGGTGGTCGGCGCGGCGTCGGGAGAGGACTCTCCGGTGCCCTGGACACCGAGGGCGAACAGGGCGGGGCAGGTGCGGATCGACAGATCCGTCAGCGGCCCAACGGGATTCGACGGGTCGGCGGCCGCGGAACCGGCGGGTACGAACGCCGAGGCGACGGCGAGTGCGAGCAGCATCCCCGATGTCCTTGCCGTGTACCCAGTCATAGCGAACCACAATCAATCTCGTGTTGCCGCAGCCAACTTCAACGCCATGAAACCCCTAAGACGGTAACAGATTCCGGCTATGACTGGCGAAGCAGCGAAAAGTTTTCGCGAATCGCCGTGCCACACTTATCGCGCGACGGCGTGGCACCGGTGTAGTGTCGGCAAGTTTACGACCGGTCGATACCTGTCGCGATCGGACACCCGAGGCGGATGTGACCCGGATCGCACGAAATCGGCCGCCCCGAAAAACGGAGCGGCCGATGTGCGGTTCCGGCGCAGGAAACCGATCAGGATGCCGAGGTGACGCGGTAGACGTCGTAGACGCCCTCCACGTTGCGCACCACGTTGAGCAGGTGACCCAGATGTTTCGGATCGCCCATCTCGAAGGTGAACTTGCTGATCGCGACCCGATCGCCGTGCGTGGTGACCGCGGCGGACAGGATGTTGACCTTCTCGTCCGCGAGCACCTTGGTGACGTCGGACAGCAGCCGGGTGCGGTCGAGCGCCTCGATCTGGATGGCGACCAGGAAGACCGAGGACGGGGACGGGGCCCATTCCACCTCGATGATCCGTTCGGCCTGCGATTGCAGCGAGCCCGCGTTGGTGCAGTCGGTGCGGTGCACGCTGACCGCGCCGCCCCTCGTCACGAAGCCCATGATCTCGTCGCCCGGCACCGGCGTGCAGCATTTCGCCAGTTTGGCCACGGTTCCGGTGGCGCCGGGGATGAGTACGCCCGCGTCGCCGGTGGTGCGCTGGCGTGACGGGGTGCTCGACGGTGTCGAGCGTTCGGCGAGTTCGTTCTCCACGTCACCGATGCCGCCGAGCTGGGCCATCAGCCGCTGGACGACGTGGTGCGCGGAGACCTGGTGCTCGCCGACCGCGGTGTAGAGGGTGGAGATGTCGGTGTAGTGCAGTTCGTGCGCGACCGCGGTCATCGCGTCCACGCTCATCAGTCGTTGCAGCGGAAGACCGACGCGGCGGACCTCCTTGGAGATCTGCTCCTTACCGCTCTCCAGGGCCTCCTCGCGACGCTCCTTGGCGAACCACTGCCGGATCTTGGCCTTGGCGCGCGGGGAGACGACGAAGTTCTGCCAGTCCCGGCTCGGGCCCGCGTTCTGCGCCTTCGAGGTGAAGACCTCGACCACTTCGCCGTTCTCCAGCTGACGTTCGAGCGCGACGAGTCGCCCGTTGACCCTGGCGCCGATGCATTTGTGCCCGACCTCGGTGTGCACGGCGTAGGCGAAATCGACCGGGGTCGACTTCTGCGGCAACGTGATGACATCGCCCTTGGGGGTGAAGACGAAGATCTCCGGCGACCGCAGGTCGAAGCGCAGCGACTCCAGGAATTCCGCCGGGTCGGCGGCCTCGCGCTGCCAGTCGAGGAGCTGGCGCATCCACGCCATATCGTCGACCTCGGTGCTGTCGGTGGTGTGCTTGCCCTTGGTCTCCTTGTACCGCCAGTGCGCGGCGATGCCGAACTCGGCCGTGCGGTGCATGTCCTGGGTGCGGATCTGCACCTCGAGCGGTTTACCGTCCGGGCCGACCACGGTGGTGTGCAACGACTGGTAGACGCCGTAGCGCGGCTGGGCGATGTAATCCTTGAACCGGCCCGCCATCGGCTGCCACAGCGAATGCACGACACCGACCGCGGCGTAGCAGTCGCGGACCTCGTCGCACAGGATGCGGATACCGACCAGGTCGTGGATGTCGTCGAAATCCTTACCCTTGACGATCATCTTCTGATAGATCGACCAGTAGTGCTTCGGCCTGCCCTCGACGATCGCGTCGATCCGTGACGCCGCAAGGGTATTCACGATCTCGGCGCGCACCTTGGCCAGATAGGTGTCGCGCGAGGGCGCGCGGTCGGCGACCAGGCGCACGATCTCGTCGTACTTCTTCGGGTGCAGGATCGCGAACGCGAGGTCCTCGAGCTCCCATTTGACGGTCGCCATACCCAGGCGGTGCGCCAGCGGGGCGATGACCTCGAGCGTCTCCTTGGCCTTCTTGGCCTGCTTCTCCGGCGGCAGGAACCGCATGGTGCGCATATTGTGCAGGCGGTCGGCGACCTTGATCACCAGCACGCGGGGATCGCGCGCCATCGCGATGATCATCTTGCGGATGGTCTCGGCCTCGGCGGCCGCACCCAGGTTGACCTTGTCGAGTTTGGTGACGCCGTCGACCAGATGCGCCACCTCCTGACCGAAATCGGCGGTCAGCTGCTCGAGCGAGTATCCGGTGTCCTCGACGGTGTCGTGCAGCAGCGCCGCGACCAGCGTGGTGGTGTCCATGCCCAGTTCGGCGAGGATATTGGCCACCGCGAGCGGGTGGGTGATGTACGGGTCACCGGATTTGCGGAACTGGTGCGCGTGCCGTTCGTCGGCCACGTCGAACGCGTTCTGCAACAGCGTCAGATTGGCCTTCGGGTACAGCTCGCGATGCACCGTCGCCAGTGGTTCGAGTACCGGTTTGACCGCGGCGATGCCGCGCTGACCGGTCATCCGGCGGGCGAGTCTGGCGCGGACGCGGCGCGAGGCCGAAGTGGGGACGGCCGCCGACGCGCCCTGTGGGCGGGCCGGGGCGCTCGGTGTCGGACGGGGCGCGGAAGCGGTCTCGGACGTCGCCGGGGTCCCCTCCTGCGACGGGGCCGATGCCGCCGATTGCTCGACATTCGCCTCGTCCAGATGTTGCGTCATGCCACCACCTCTCCACGCCGCGGTCGGATCACCCTATCGGACCGCCGCAACCGCCCAGACCACAACTTTAGTCCCGCACGCCGACATCCGTGGGCGTGCGGTTGCGGGAGCGTGGAACTAGCGCCCCGCGAGCGGTCGCTCGGAGGGTGCGGTGCGCATGGATCGCCCGTCGGAGGCGGGGTCGGGCGGCGCTCCGAGCAGGTCCAATACTGTCGGCGTCAGGTCCGCCAGACAGAAACGGTCGGTGCTGACACCCGCGGGGAAATCGGGTCCGCGCGCGATGACGAAAGTCGCGGTCTCCTCGGCCGACATCCCCCCGTGACCACCTTCGGCGGTGTGACCGTGGTCGGTGGTGACCAGGATCGTCCAGGATTCGCCCGGTTCGGCCGCCGCGCGGGCGTCGACGGCGGCGACGATACGGCCGACCAGTCGGTCCACCCGCTCGATGGCGGCGCGATAGTTCCTGGACCGGGCGCCGCCCGCGTAATGCCCCGCGTGATCGACCTGGTCGAGGTGGGTGAAGCAGAAATCGGGACCGAATCGGGTGATCGCGGTGACGACGCCGTCGGCGGTGGCGGCGTCGATCTTCGATTCGTCCGGATCGTCGGGGACCGGGGCGGTGGTGACGACGACATCGGCGCGCGGATCGCCGCTGCCCGCCATCACCGCGATCATCTCCCAGGTCGCGACGCAGTGCGTTTTCAGCGCGGGTTTCGCGCGCTGGAGCTGGGTGAAGACGGTGGGGTATCGGGTGAAGGGCGTCGCGTCGAAGATATTGCCGGTGATGCCGTGCTTGCGATCCCACACCCCGGTCAGGACGGTGGCCCACGACGGGCCCGAGACGCTGATGTGCGGGGCGATCGAACTGCGGCTCAGCAGCCCTTCCGCACTGAGCCGCAACAGGTTCGGGGCCTCGGCCCGTTGGATCCTGTCGTAGCGCACACCGTCGATACCGATCAGCACCACTTTGTTCGTCGTGCCGCGCGCCGCGGCGGTGCCGGTGGCCGTGCCGAGCAACGCGCACGCGGCCAAGGCGGTGGTCGAAAGCAACTGCCTCCGGTTCATACCCCGAACGATCCGGCCTCGGGCACCGCCCCCGATAGTCCGTCGGCGCGCTGTTCATCGACGTTTCATCGCCCGCGCGACGCCGGGTCGTCTCGCTGAACGCCACCTGAACTTTCGATAGCCTTCAGCTATACACACCGGTCGACAGCAGGCATATGGCGCGTGAACGGCAGGTACCCGCCCGGTGCCCGGCGCTGCGGTAGCTTCGGCACATGGTCGTCCGCTCGCTACTGCTGTTCGCCTTGGCCGCCGTCGCCGAGATCGGCGGCGCGTGGCTGGTGTGGCAGGGGTGGCGCGAGGATCGCGGCGCGCTGTGGATCGCCGCGGGCGTGATCGCGCTCGGCGCATACGGTTTCGTGGCGACATTCCAGCCCGACCCGAACTTCGGCCGCATCCTCGCGGCCTACGGCGGCGTCTTCGTGGCGGGCTCGCTGGCCTGGGGCATGGTGGTCGACAAATTCCAGCCGGATCGCTGGGATTACCTGGGCGCGGCGATCTGTCTGGCGGGCGTCGGGGTGATCATGTACGCCCCGCGCTGAACCTAGAACCTCATTCGGCCGATTCGAACGCCCAGACGGCGGCCGGACGACCGGTGGCCTTGGTGCGACGGCGTTCGGTGGTGCGTTCCAGGCCGGGGATGGCCGCGAGCGTGCGGTTCAGGTTGGCCGGATCGGGGCGCGCGCCCGACAGGGCGGTACTGATGTCGACGGCGCGCGTGGCCGGGAATTCCGCGCCGGCGAGCGCCTTGGTGAACGGCAGATCCTTCCAGAGCAGACGTGACAGATGTCCGCGCGCGGCCTCGACGATCCGATTGTGATCGAAGGCCAGCGGCGGGACATCGTCGAAGGACACCCACCGCGCCGGACCTTCGTGGGTGCCGACCACCGCCCACATGGCGATGGACAGGGTCGGGCCGCGTGGGTCGCGGTTGGGTTCGTCGAAGGTCACCAACTGCCCGACCGCGCCGATCGCCGCCTCGGGAACGCCCAATTTCGTGTTGACCGCGCGACGGGCCGCGAGCACCAGCCGTTCACCGCGCCCGAGCAGCACACCGGGCAGCGCCAACTCACCGGTGAACGGTTCGTGTTCGCGCGCGGCGACACCGACCGTCACACCGGCGTCGTCGGGCCAGAAGCGCAGCGTCACCACGTCGACCGAAACCACCGATTGCTCCACGGCGCACTATCCTGCCGCATCCGAGCATCGTGCGACGCCGACTCCCCCCGGCCGAACGCGGCCGGTCAGGCCTTCTTGTCCTCCGGATGCGGAAGTCCGCGGTCGTCCAGCAGGATTCGCATCGCCTCTTTCAGCCACGCGAGATCGTTTCGCATCCGGAGTTCGGATTCGGCCGGGCTCCGCAGCCGGGTGGCGAGGTCATTCTTGTGAACATGTCTCGATATCACTGCGCACATTCTTTCTTCGGGCTGATTGAATATCGCGGCTGCGCGCAGGGTGTCGAACACGTGCCCGACAGCGGGGAGTGCAGCCGAGCCGCCAACTCGTGGAAATCGCCTTTGGAATTCTACCTCCGTCGGCGGGTGAAAATTCCGTGAACAGTCATACGCGAAACCATTCCGTTCATCGGATTCGCCATCGGGGAATTCCGTCCCGAAATCAGCGAACGGAAACAGCCGACGTCGCCACACGGGCGGCGCGGTCCGCGCCGTCGGAGGTCAGCACGACGGGCACCCCCGTCTGTTCGTGGAACCAGCCGACCCGGTCGGCGGGTAATTCGGCGAGCACCGGTTCCGCGGCGTAGAGCAGGTCGGTCAGCCGCCGCTGCCGGTCCAGGTCGCGGCCCGCGCTCGGGGGGAGGTCGGTGAGTACACCGTCGCCGGTGCGGTAGGCCGTCGCGGCGCGCACCGTCGACGGGGCGTCGAGATGGGTGACGGCCAATCCGTCGACACCACCGCAGGCGGCCACGGCGTAGCGCAGCAGCAGGGGGTCGGCGTGGCCGCGACGGAACGATCCCTGGTAGGGGCCGTGGGTGTTGTGCGGTTCGGGAACGCGCAGCTCGGGATCTTCGGTCGGGAACGGACCCGCGCCGTGCCTGGTGGCATAGGTCCTGGTGACACCGAGGGTGAACGCCGTGGCGTCGATCTCGGCCAGGAGGGCGCGCGCGTTGGCGGGTTCCACCGTCGACCAGGTGGTGTGCGGAGGGAAACCGCGCCATTCGTCGAGCAGTACGCCCTGGGCGCCCTCGAAGATCAGCCTGCCCCGGGACGCGAGGGCCGCGAGCTCGCCGGGGCCGACGACGCGCACGGCCGCGGCGAATTCCCGGTACATGTCGACCAGATCCGCGATCGGCTCGTACCGGTGCGCGCCGGGCGCGATGAGCGGACCGTAGTGCGCGGCCAGCAGCCGCAACTTCTCGGCCAGCACCGAGGGACGAAGGCAGTCCTCCACCCTCGGTGCGTCGAATTCCAAGGCGTATCGGGCGGTTTCGCCGATACCACGTCCGCAGGAACCGTGGCGCGAAGAACCCCTCGCGTCCTCGCGCGCACGGTTCGCCGCGATGTGGATGGGCGTGGTGAGCAGGGCGCGACCGTCGATCCGCACCAGGCGCAACGGATCGGCCACACCGAGTGCCGCCAACTGCCGCGCCTCGCCCGCCAGTGCGATGGGCTCGACCAGCATGTGCCGCGACAGCAGGGTCGGCACGTCGGAGAAGGTGCCGGATCCGAACTGCGCGAAGGTGTGGTGCCTGCCCTCGGCGATCACATTGTGGGCCGCCTGCGCGCCGCCGTTGAATCGCACGACCGCCGACACCGGTGCGCCGCCGTCGCGCGAGCACAGCCAGTCGACGGTCGCGCCCTTCCCCGCGTCGCCGAATCCGAGGTCGACGACGATGACGTGCCCGTCGCGCACCCCGCTCAACTCGACCCGCCGGGCAGTGCCTTTGCCCCCGACCCGTCCACGCCCTGTGCCTTCAT
>NZ_JAFMPL010000062.1:0-46122 GCF_019038455.1 Nocardia noduli | reverse complement strand
GTTCCTGGGTGGGCTGTGTCGGCTGCTGCGTAGGAGGCTGGGTCGGCGGCTCCTGCGTGGGCGGAGCCTGGGTCGGCGGCTCCTGGGTCACCGGGGGGACCGTGGTCACCGGCGGCGGCTCCTGCTGAGTCGGCACGGTGGGGTTGGTCCCCGTCGGTGGCTTGGGCGCCGATGTGTCCACCGGCGCCTGCAAGATGGTGTTGTTCGGCGTGGTCTGGCTCGCAGGCTGCTGGCCCGACTGTCCGGGGGTGACCGGCTGACCCGGGGCCGTCGGCGCGGTGCTTCCCGAACCCGCGGTTGGCTTCGGTTCGCTGGGCTTGGTCATCGCCTCGACCTGCGCCGCGACGTCGGGCCATTCCTTGCGCAACGATTCCAGCAGTTGCGCCCACTGTGCTTGCAGCTGAGCGCGTTTCACCGGATCGCTCACCTGGTCGACATTGGCCTGCGCGGCTTCGAGCTGCGCCTTCACCGAGGACGGATTGCGTTGCGAAAGAAGCTCTTCGGCCTGATCCAGCTGACTGTCGGCGCGATTCACCACGGTGGACTGCGCCTGTTCGCTGAACACGACCTCTTTGACCCGCCACAGCGGGTTACCCGGCTCCGCGTTGTACGAGAACGCCGTGAGTCCACCGATGACGAGCGCCAGGGCCGCCGCGGTGGTCAAGAGCGGACGAACCAGCCGCAAACGGCCGTTGGTCTGGGCACCGACCCGCACTTTGCGCGCGCCGATCTCCTGGTTGACCGCCGCTGCGACGGTATCCAGATCCGGGGTGCTCGGTAGCGGAGGCACGACGATCTCCGCTCGCCAATCCGCGAGCAGCGCCGCCAGCTGGAACTCCTCCGTGCTGTCGGTCTGCACCGGCCCGCCGTGGGATAGGGCGTCGATCAGCGCGTCGTCCCGACGGACGGCGACGATATCCACCGGTCCGGACTCTTCGGAAGCCCCGGCGTAGGGACCGCTGTTCCGCGATCCACGTCGCGCCTTCCAGTCGCCCCGACCGCGCTCGCCATCCCTAGCCATACATTTCACCTGCCCTCGCCACTTGTGACTTCAGTTTCGCGAGCGCCCTGTGCTGGGCGACCCGTATAGCACCCGCCGTACTGTCCATGGCGACCGCGGTTTCTTCCGCTGACAAACCCATGACCAAACGCAGGATCAGAATTTCTCGATGCTTCTCGGGAAGCGTCGCGAGCAAGCGGTTCATCTGCCTGCTCGTCTCGGATTCGAGAGCTCGTTGTTCCGGCCCGTGTTCGGTGGATATGACATCTGGTACTTCGGCCATCGCCTCCGCCTTGTTACGTGCGGCGTTTCGATGAGCGTCTGCGACCTTGTGCGAAGCGATTCCGTATACGAAGGCCATGAAGGGCCTGCCCTGATCTTGATATCTGGGCAAGGCTGTCATCACGGCCAGACATACCTCCTGCGCAACGTCGTCGGCGGAGAGCTGCCCGCGCTCCGCTGCGCCGATCCGCGCGCGGCAGTAACGAACTACCAACGGGCGGACCAGCTCTAGTACCTGAGCTAGAGCGGATCTGTCGCCCTGCGCAGCGGCAGTGACGGCGAGGTCCAACTCTTCGCCCGTGTTCGTCATCGTCAGAGAGATTCCTGGCGTTACAAGTGGCACCGGCCCGATGACCTGTGCTTCCGCGGAGTTTGCGGAACGGGACTAACAATAGCGATACATCCCACACCGCTGGGCAACACGGTCCGGTTGTCGCTACAACCCCACCGATGGGTTCAGGCGACGCCGGGAGGCCGAAAGTGACCGCCACGCCTGGCAATCGCCGCGCCGTACAGCGCGGCTTCCTCGGCGGCGGACGCGTCCGACAGGCCGGTGCGCAGCATCGCGCACGCCCAGCCGAGCGGAAGCAACTCGTGTTCGCGGCACCGCGTGGCGACCTCGTCGGCGGCCTCGGCCGCGGCGGCGAGATCGCCCCGCGTCATCGCCGCCGCCGCGACGAGCAGCAGCGACTTGACCCGGTGCCGTATCGAGGGGCACCGCTCGGCCGACGCGAGACCCGCCGCCGCGTGCACGCTCGCCGGTTCGGGTCGCCCCTGGGCCAGCGCGGTCTCGGCACTCACCCAGTGCCAGCGGATCATCGCCCGTGGATGCGCCGCGTCGAGCGAGTTCGCGGCACGGCCGAGCAGGCGGGTGGCCAGATCCGTGCGGCCGGTGCCGAGCGCGTCGGCGGCCAACCCGGTCAGCGCGTCGCACAGTGCGGCCGCTCGATCGGGCACGGCGAAGTCCGCGACGGTCGACGAGGCGGTAGGCCCGAGTACGCCATGCTTCCCACTCGAGACAGCGGGCCGCGCCGTGTCGACCGGATTCGACCCGCCGATCGGCCCTCCCCCGGACAGGTACGCGAGGGCGCGGCCGTCGGCCACCGATGCTCTCGCATGCCAGCCCAGTTGACGCAGCAGCGATCCCTCGGTGCTCGCGACCAACGACAGCACGGTCGGATCGGAGGTCGTGCCGCGTGTGCTCCGAAGTTGCGCGCGAGCCGCGGCGTAGCGGCCCTGACCGCCGAGTACCACCGCCCTGAGCCAGGAGTCGACCGGACCGGAGACCGTCGGCAACTCGGCAGCGGCGAGACCGGGTAGGTCACCGAAAGCCGCCGCAGCGAGGACTTCAGATCGGGTATCCATGAGCGGAGCTGGAGCGAACACGGCCGCACTCTATCCCGTGGCCCGCGCGCGCCGCGGCGGCGCGAAACGGGACCGCGACGACACCGCTCGATGAGCAACCGTTCAGCACTTCCAGCCCGAAGCATGTGTTTCCATCAGGTAAATCTCCTACAGAGATTGCCGGATCACCATCGATGCGAATTCACATGCGTTTCGCGTAATTAACCTGCGCGCCCCGCTTCGGCCATCTCAGGCGCGGCAACCGAAGGGCCGCGAGGTACTGGACACCCCTACCGATACCGCGCCGCTACCGCGTCAGCAACCGGCGAGTTCCACCGATAATCGGCTTCTACCAGGGGAAATGGGGCTCGGTCCAGGCCAGAGCCGGTCCAGCCGCCTACGGGCCAATCGAACAGTATCACCGGAGTCATCGTAAAAAGTAAACAGCGAGTAGGTTAAATCTCGCGGTTGAAGATTTGGGAAACCAGTGCGCCGAACTATTGACGGAATTTCGCAGCTGGACCTAACGTAACTCATCGCCACGGTCGGCGCCGCGCGAAATTGCAGCGACCGAGTAGGGCGAAGTCCTCGGGCCGGACGCCAACCCGGCCAGGGTCCGAGAAATTTTGCAGAACAAACTGCTCGACAACGCTGACGAGCTCGCATCACGAGGAGTTCACCATGCCCATGCCGACCCACCTCCCCGGACCGAACGCAGATGTTTGGGATTGGCAGATGCGAGGCTCATGCCGCGGGCAGGATTCCGCGGTGTTCTTCCACCCCGACGGCGAGCGCGGACGCGCTCGGACCGCGAGAGAGATGCGCGCCAAGGAAATCTGCCGCAGCTGCCCGGTCCTCATGCAGTGCCGTAGTCACGCGCTGAAAGTCAGCGAGCCCTATGGAATCTGGGGCGGCATGTCGGAGACCGAACGCGAGATGCACGCCAGGCGCAATCGTCGCCGCATGGCGGTGTAGCCGACGCTCGCGGGCGGTACGAAACCCTTTCGCCGAATCCGCCCCATCCGAACCGTGCGGTGCGCCGAATGCCTAGCAAACAACCGGCCACTGAACAACACACGCAGGATCACCGGCCGAACCCCTGACGGTCCATTCGCGTCAGGAGTTCGATTCCGGCAGTAGGCGCGCAGGCTCCCACCGGTCACCACCGTCGGCCCGCCGTCGTGTCCACGCCACGGACGGTTTGCGATACCCACCGAAAGGGAGGCGATAGCGGCCCGCTACGGTAGTGACCGATGACACAGAATGGAGCGTTGTGACAACGCGGCAGCCGGCCGCAGAGGGCGACTCGTTCCGAAGAGAAGCCATCCCACCCAGTGTGGATTCTGCGATGTCGGCACGCGCGGCCGAAAGTATCGAGCTCGCCGCCCTTTTGCATCGTTGCGGCCTGTCCGATCAGAAGGCTTTCGCCGAACTGTACGACCGAACGTGCGCGCGCGTCTTCGGTCTGGTGCTCCGGGTGCTACACGATCCGGGGTACGCGGAGGAGACCACCCAGGAGGTCTATCTCCAGATCTGGCGTACCGCATCCAGTTACGACCCCGCTAAGGGCTCCGCGGTGACGTGGCTGATGACTCTCGCCCATCGGCGTGCCGTCGATCGGGTCCGTGCCGAGCAGGCCCACACCCAGCGCGAAGTCGCCTACGGCGTACGGGTTCTCGGCAACGAATTCGACGAGGTCACCGAAGAGGTCGAGCGCAGGCTCGAACAACAGGCCGTCATCGAAGGGCTCGGTTCATTGACCGAGACCCAACGAGAGGCCATCTCGCTCGCTTACTACGGCGGGCGAACCTACGCCGAAGTAGCGACATATTTGGGTGTGGGATTACCGACCGTTAAGTCCCGAATTCGGGATGGACTGACACGACTGAAGAAAAGTTTGGGGGTGACGTGAGATGAACGAAGTCCGGATCGATCTCGCGCACGCCGTCGCGCTCGGATCGATCGACGACGAAGACCATCACGCGGTACGAGAATTGCTCGACAACGAGGACCCCGCTCTACGCGCGGCGTTCCTCGCGGAAGTGCGGCAGACGAAAGACGCGCTGTCCGCACTCGCCGAGATAGCGTCGACCCAGCCACCGGTCGCCCTGCGCGACCGTTTGCTGGCTGCCATCGCCGACGAACAGCCCTAGGCCCGCGTCCCGCGAGCAGACCACCCACCGCGCACCGACCGCCCGTCCCACGGGGAGGTCGCCGTGCCGCCCACAGCAACCGCGCTGCCGCATCGGCATACAGCGACGAAGGCCCCCGGATCACCAGGATCCGGGGGCCTTGTCTGTTATGCGATGCGAGCCGAGCTCAGTGGCTGTGGCCGTGATGACCGTGGTCATCGGCCGAGGGAGCCGGCTTCTCCGCGATGGCGCTCTCGGTGGTGAGCACCATGCGCGCGACCGACGCCGCGTTGACGACGGCCGAGCGGGTCACCTTGACCGGGTCGACGACACCGTCGGTGAGCAGATCGCCGTAGGTGAGGGTGGCGGCGTTGAAACCTTCCTTGCCCTCGGCGACCTTGCTGACCACAACGGCGCCGTCGAGGCCCGCGTTGGTGGCGATCCAGTAGAGCGGGGCGCTCAGCGCGGTCCGCACCACCTCGACGCCGACGGCCTGATCGCCGGACAGCGAATCACGCAGCTCGACGAGCGCGGCGGCGGCGTGCACGAGCGCCGTGCCACCGCCGGGCACGATGCCCTCGTCGACGGCGGCCTTGGCCGCGCTGACCGCGTCCTCGACCCGGTACTTGCGCTCCTTGAGCGCGGTCTCGGTGGCCGCGCCGACCTTGATCACCGCGACGCCGCCCGAAAGCTTGGCGAGCCGCTCCTCGAGCTTCTCCCGATCCCAATCGGATTCGGTCGCCTCGATCTCGCGACGCAGCTGCGTGCTGCGCGCCGCGATGTCCTCGGCGGTGCCCGCACCATCGACGATCGTGGTCTCGTCCTTGGTGACCACGACACGCCGGGCCTGGCCCAGCACGTCGAGACCGGCCTCGCGCAGCGTGATTCCCAGATCCGGGTTGATCACGGTGCCCGCGGTGACGACGGCGAGGTCGTCGAGGAACGCCTTGCGGCGGTCACCGAAGAACGGCGCCTTGACCGCGACTGCCTTGATCGTCTTGCGGATCGAGTTGACGACCAGGGTCGAGAGCGCCTCGCCCTCGACGTCCTCGGCCAGGATCAGCACGGCCTTGCCGGATTCGGCGATCTTCTCCAGCAGCGGCAGCAGGTCGGGCAACGAACTGACCTTCTCGCGGTGCAGCAGGATGTAGGCATCCTCGAGCACGGCCTGCTGGCTGTCACCGTCGGTGACGAAGTACGGCGACAGGTAGCCCTTGTCGAACTGCACGCCCTCGGTGACAACGAGTTCGGTCTGCAACGTCGAGGACTCCTCGACGGTGACGACGCCGTCCTTGCCGACGGTGGTCAGCGCCTTGCCGACCATCGCGCCGATTTCCTCGTCGCGCGAGGAGACGGTGGCGACCTGGGCGATGGCCTCTTCGCCGGAGACCGGCGTGGCCAGCGCGAGCAGCGCCTCGGAGACCGCGTCGGCGGCCTTGGCGATACCGATACCGAGGGTGATCGGATTCGCGCCGGCGGCAACGTTCTTCAGGCCGGCGCGGATCAGCGCCTGGGCCAGCACGGTGGCGGTGGTCGTACCGTCGCCCGCGACATCGTTGGTCTTGGTGGCGACACTCTTGACGAGTTGCGCGCCCATGTTCTCGAACGGATCCTCGAGCTCGATCTCGCGCGCGATGGTGACACCGTCGTTGGTCACGGTCGGGCCACCGAAGGCCTTCGCGAGCACCACGTGCCTACCGCGCGGGCCGAGGGTTACCTTGACGGCGTCGGCGAGTTTGTCGACACCGCGTTCCAGAGCCCGGCGAGCCTTCTCGTCGAACTCGATCTGCTTTGCCATATGTCCTTTTCCTTGGATAGGCCTCGAACAGCACTGCCCCGGCCCCGTTGCGGGGGAACCGGGGCAGTGTCGTTACGACTCGATCCCGGCCGGGTGGCCGGGAACGCGGTCACTTGCTGACGACAGCCAGCACGTCGCGCGCGGAGAGGATCAGGTATTCCTCGCCCTGGTACTTGATCTCGGTGCCGCCGTACTTGCTGTAGATGACGGTGTCGCCCTCTTGGACATCCAGCGGAATACGCTTCTCGCCTTCTTCGGCCCAGCGGCCGGGTCCTACTGCGACGACGGTGCCTTCCTGCGGCTTCTCCTTCGCCGTGTCCGGGATGACCAGGCCGGAGGCCGTCGTCGTCTCGGCCTCGTTGGCTTGGACGAGGATCTTGTCCTCGAGCGGCTTGATGTTCACGCTCGCCACGTTGAGCCCTCCACTTTCGGGGATATACGGTCGTCCGGAACTGTTGTCCCGAACCATCGGTGTCGTGTTGTCTCGACCGGCCCGCGGGTTCTCACCTACGTCCGAACGATCTGACCCTGCGCATAGCCCCGTCGTCGCGGGTGCCGGGACCCCTGCTCAGTGGTCAAAGGCTTGGCACCCATCCATCACGCGGTGCCGACTAGCACTCTATACATGAGAGTGCCAGCGCTCAAGGGTGGGCTGTGCCAATGCCCGTTCTACCCGTCCTCGGCGCGCCGCGGCGGCATCGAAACAGCGCTGAGGAAACGTGTCGACAAACACTGAACAGGGCAGGTTGCCCTTCGGCCTGTGGGCTTCCCATTACTTCGCCGAATCTGTAACGTTCGGATAACAGATTGTGACAGTATTGACGACGGTCGTCGTACGCCCGTCCGATTCGTCACGAACCGACGTCGCAGGGGACGCGGCCAGCGTGACGCAACACAGTTGGACATCACATCTGTCACAGCAGCACCACCGGCTTCACCAGAGAGCAACTCCACACGTGATCACAGGCCGTTCCCAGCGACCCCACCGGACAACGGGTCGGCCGATTCGTGCGCCCGGACCGTTCGTCACCCGCGTAGCGGCCCGGCAGGTTATTCGCGAGCGTCGCCAGGACCGTGACCATTCGCCCCGCGACCATCCGTCCGGAGGGAGGTGAAACATATGCGAACGTCGCTCGGCATCTCCGCCGGGAACGAGGTCGTCTGCTCGGCGCTCGTAGCCACCGCCCCGAACGGGGCACAGAGTTTCGACTACCGCGTCGTCTCCGCCGACGCGGCCCACTCCGATCTCGGAGATCTCGTAGCCTCCTCGATCGAGCTGATGACCACCCAGCTGCCCGCCAGCCAGCAGATGGGTTACGACGTCGCCTTTCCCGTCGGCGCGCGATTCACCGGAACGCATCCCACCGGCCTCGACGCCGTGCCGACCAGTGTCGCCGTCGCCTACCGCAGCAAGGAGCAGGCCCAGCTCATCCGGGCCGCCACCGGCAAACAGCGTGATCTGCGGCTGATCCCCGAATGCGATGCGGCACTGACCTATCTGCGACACACCGGACTGCTCGACCGCTACGGGACCGTCGCCATCGTCGACCTCGGCGCCTCCGGTCTCACCATCACCGTCGCCGAACAGGCCGACGGTACGGTCCTCCGTTCCGAGCGCACCTCGGCGATCTGCGGCAACGCCATCGATGACCTGATCTACCACCACCTGGTCGATCTGCACTACGCCCGGCGCGGCACCAGGCCCAATCGCGGCATGCTGACCAACCGCGGCCGCGCGGCCAAGGAACACCTGTCGATCGCGGCCGCGGTCACCATCGATCATGTCGCCGGACGCCCGCTCAAACTGACGAGAGCCGATTTCGAGGAACTGATCGCCGACCTGCTGCGCGACACAGCGGCTTTCGCCGCCGGGGTCTTCGCGCGCACGCCCACCGCCCCCGAGGCCGTCGTGGTGATCGGCGGCGGCGCCAACATCCCCTCGGTCGTGTCCACCCTCGCCGACGAACTCGACCTGCCGGTGCACACGGTGAACGACCCGGAATCCGTCATCGCCAAAGGCGCGGCACTGGTGGCCGATTCGGCTCAGCCGTCGTCCTTCCCGGTCGCCGCGCTCGGCACCGACGCACCGGCTGGCACCTTCACCAAGGTCGTCGGGATCCTCGCGGGCGCGATCGTCGTCGTCGGACTCGTGATCGGCTACGGCATCAAGACTTTCGCGCCGACCGCCGACGACGAGGTGTCCCCCGCGGGCACCACGAGCAGCGCCCAGCAGATCCCACCGCCGCCGCTCACCCTGTCTCCGTCGACCGGAGCGGGCACCGTCACCGGCCGGGACAGCACGACGCGGCCGAGCGGCCCCTCCGGCACGCAGGAGCCGACGCAGTCGCCGACCGGGGTCTACCCGACCTCGCCCCCGTCGACCCAGCCGACGCTGCGACCCGATCCGAACCTGCCGTCGATACCGTTCCCCGAACTGCTCGGTCCCGGTCTCGAGGAGGGTGCCGCGGACCCGGTGCTGCCGCAGCACAGCACTTCCGAGACCCACACCGAACCGCCCGCGACCGGTACCGCGCCGTCACCGACGCAGACCCCGGCCCAGTCGCATATTCCGTTGCCGCCGCCGCTGCTCTCGGATTCGGGTTCGTCCGCGCTCGGCACGGACGGCCCGTAACCCTTCCGCGAGAGCCGAATACGCGGATCCCACCGGCACACGCTCGCGTTACCGCCGAACCGGGGTCTCGCACGAATCGAGCGGCGACGCCGCCATTTTTGGGGGCACGCCGATCCGTAACGGCCGATCGCCGCATCGCGATTCGACCGACAACGGCCAGGCAAGGGGGAACACGTGGCTGCCGTACCTCGCTCGGCACGACGCCGTCGCGCGCACTTCTGGTGGTTCTGCGTGCGCACCGCCCTCGCCTCGGCGGCGGCGCTGTCGCTGGCGCTGTTCGGACTGTCGCTCGAGCCGGTGGAAGAGCCGATGCGCCCGCTGTCGCCTATATCGACACCGATGACCTCGTCCGGCCCGACACCGCAGTCCTCGACACCGGGACGGTAGCGATCCTGGTCAGACCTGGCTGGTCGACACCGGAAGGCCGGGATCGGTGGCGACGGTCAGTTCCGACGGTGTCGCGCCGCCCGCGATGACGTGCGCGCCCAGCGCGGCGATCATCACACCGTTGTCGGTACACAGTCGCGGTTTCGGCACGCGCAAGGTGATTCCGGCCGCGGCGCAGCGTTCTTCGGCCAGCGAACGGATACGCGAATTGGCCGTGGCGCCGCCGCCGAGCACGAGGGTATCGACGCCGACGTCGGCGGCGGCCCTGATCGCCTTCATGGTGAGCACGTCGGCGACCGATTCCTGGAACGACGCCGCGATATCGGGAATCGGCAGTTGGTCGGGGGTGATTCCCTGACGCTGCGCCGCCTCGACATGTCTGGCGACCGCGGTCTTGAGACCGGAGAAGGAGAAGTCGTAGCGCGGATCGCGCGGTCCGGTCATCCCGCGCGGAAACGCGATCGCCGCCGGATTGCCTTCCTGGGCCGCCGCGTCGAGCGCGGGTCCGCCCGGATAGCCGAGGCCGAGCAGTCTCGCCACCTTGTCGAAGGCCTCCCCCGCGGCATCATCGACGGTGCTGCCGAGTTCGACGATCGGTTCGCCCAGATCCGCCACCTGCAACAGGTGGGTGTGACCACCGGAGACCAGCAGCGCGACGCAGGGCGGCATCGGTCCGTGTTCGAGCGTGTCCACCGCGACATGCCCGCCGAGATGGTTCAGCGCGTAGAACGGCACATCCCAGGCCGCCGCATAGGCTTTCGCGGCGGCGACGCCGACCAGCAGCGCGCCCGCGAGCCCGGGGCCGATGGTGACCGCGAGCGCGTCCGGCTTGACCACACCCGCCGCCGAGAGCGCCCGCCGCATGGCGGGGACGATGGCTTCCAGATGCGCGCGCGAGGCGATCTCGGGCACGACACCGCCGAATCGGGCGTGCTGGTCGACGCTGGAGGCGACCTCGTCGGCCAGCAGTTCACAGGTGCCGTCACCGTTCCAGCGGACGATCCCGACTCCGGTTTCGTCGCAGGAACTCTCGATACCCATGACGATCACGACAGCACCTCGTCCGCCTGTGCGCCGCGCCAGGCCTGTCCCTGCGCGCTCAGCTCCGGCCTGCGCATGGTGTAGGCGTCGGCGCCGCTGGGGTGGTAGTAGTTCTTGCGCAATCCGATGATGTGGAAACCGTGTTTGGCGTACATCGCGATCGCGGGCTGATTGTCGGTGCGCACCTCGAGGAAAACGGGTCCGCCGCGTTTGCCCGCCTCCGCCAGCAGTGCCTCCAGCAGCAGTGTGCCGACACCGCCGCGATGGCAGATCGGGTCGACACCGATGGTGTGCACTTCGGCCTCGGGGTGTTCCGCGTCACCCAGCAGAGCGATTCCCGCGTAACCCACCATGCGCCCCCGCTCGTCGCGGGCCGCGATATAGCGATTGTGTCCAGCCGCGAGTTCGGAACGGAAGGCCACCGCCTGCCAGGGATCGTCCTCGGGGAAGAGCAACTGCTCCAATGCGACGCATCGATCGATATCGGCGATGGTCATCGGCTCGATCCGAACGGTGCTCTCGCTGACCTGCTCCGCCTCGGACGCCCGCTCGGGTGTCTGCCGTTCCGGTTCCACCGGCCTCACGCTCCCGTCCGGTCGAGGGTGCGGAAACTGTTCTCGACAGCGTCGGGCCTGCGCAGATACAGCGGCGTCAGTGTTTGCGGCACCGCGCGGGCGAGTACCTCGGGCGCGGCGACGCGTACCAGTCCGGCGGGCGACGGCGTCTCGACCGGCAGTACCGGGAGATCGAAGAAATCCACGTGCGAGGCGGATCCGGCGATGACCTCCGCCTGCGCCGAATCCAGGTCACCGGGTTTGATCACCTCGGGTCCCGCCACCCGGACGCCGTCGCGGTAGCGGGCCCAGTACACCTCACGTCTGCGCGCGTCGGTCACGACGAGCAGTTCGCGGTCCGGCGTCAGATCCGGCGCGGCGTCGGCGGCGATGGCGTCGAGGCTGCACACCCCGTATACCGGGATGCCGAGCGCGTCCCCGAAGGCCGCCGCGGTCGCCATACCGACCCGGAGTCCGGTGAACGGACCGGGGCCGACTCCGACCACAACCGCGGCGATATCGGTTCTGGAACGGTCTGCCTCGGTGAGGCATTCGAGGATCTGCGGGGTCAGCACTTCCGCGTGCGCCCTGGGATCGACTCGGACACGGGAGGCGAGGGTCCGCAGGTCCATCGTGGTCGTCGCACCCGGCGTGCCCTGCTCCAGTTCCACCAATCCCGCTGTAACGGCGGGTGTCGCGGTGTCGACAGCTAGTACAAGCATGATTGGCCCAACGATACCGGGTGGTACCCCGGCGCGGTACGGAGCTACCCGACAGCAACGAACGGCTGGTCATCGCACGTTTCGCACGCCCAGGCGACTGTGATCGACGCTACTGGACCCATTCCCAGTCGGCTGTGCGCACATCGGAATCCGGTTCCCGCGACAGCCGGACCCGCAGATGCCGGTCGGCCAGATGCTCGACCACCCCGAGTCCCCACTCGACGACGACCACCGCGTGCTGTAGATCGGTGTCGAGATCAAGTGCGTCCAACTCGTCCAGATCCCCGCCGAGCCGATACGCGTCGACGTGCACCAACGGCAGCGACCCCGTACCCGCGCCCGCCCGATGCTGTCTGGCGATGATGAACGTGGGCGAACTCACTCGCCCCTGCACGCCGAGCCCGGCCGCGATACCCCGGGTCAGCGCCGTCTTACCCGCGCCGAGCGGTCCGTCGAGTACCACCAGATCACCCGCCGCCAATTCGGCCGACAGTTCCCGGCCGAGCGCCTCGGTATCCTCCACCGTCGGCAGCACCCGCCGTCGTCGTGCCACCGCCGTCCTCCGATCCATCCGCCGACCCCGCACGAGCGTACCGGCCCGGACTTCACCGCTTTCGCGCACCGGCGGCGGTTGTTCCGGCGCGCCGCGCGTTCAGCCCCCGGCCGCCTCCGGCGCCGATTCCGACCGCGCGATGGCGTGCGTCAGGGCGCGGCGCAGCAGCTGATCGAGCCCGTCGTTGACGCTGTCCGGGAATTGCAGATGCGGCATATGAGCCGCGCCCTCGATACGGATCAGGACGCTGCCGGGAAGTTCGCGGTGCAGGGCACGGGAGTTACGGAACGGGATGACCAGATCACGCCCACCGCCGATGACCAGCACCGGCAGCTCGGACAGCACCGGGAGCGCGCTCGATTCGTCGTGCAATTCGATCGCTTTCAGGAATTTCACGATCGTCTCGACGGGCGTTCTGTCGATCATGGCCGTCGCGAAACGCGACAGTGTCGGACTCACCGGGCCGTGGAAGGAACTCACGTGCAGGATCGGCGCGATGACGTGCCGGACCGTGCTGCGTCCGGCCTGGACCAGGGCGGGCGCGGTGTGCACGGCCAGCCGGAAGCCATCGATCGCCGGATTGCGCAACAGTTGGGTGACACCGGCCGCGGTGACCTCGGCCGCCGTGGTCGATACGAGCCCCACCCCGATCACCCTGTCGGAGAACAATGTCGGGCACTGCGCCGCGGCGGCGAGTACCGCCATCCCGCCGAGCGAATGTCCGACGACCACCACGGGCCCGGTGGGTGCGGCGTGTTCGAGCACACACGCCACATCCCGTCCGAGCTGATCGACGGTGCACCGATCGGTGGCGGGCGTACCCGAACGCCCGTGACCGCGCAGATCGAAGAAGACCATGCGAACCCCGGCGCCCCAACGCTTTTCCAGATCGCGGCGCTGGAAATGGAACGACTCCATGCTGTTGCAGAATCCGTGCACGAAGAGCACGGTGACCGGCGCGTCCTGCGGACCGCATTCGCGCGTGGCCAGCCGGACACCGTCCTCGGTGACCACCGCGCCCGCGCGGTCACGTTCCAACAGCGTGAAATCCTCGCCGCGATACTCGTCACTTCCGGTCGGCGCCAGCACCCGAGCCCCGACCCTGCGCAACGCGTGCGCGCCCGCCAGCGCCCCGACCACACCCGCGGTCGCCATTCCCCCGCGCAATATGCGATTCGAACGTCGCGATCCCATCGCAAACCCTCTCAGCTGACGGCGTACCCACGAGTCGGCCGCACGCGGCGAACACGCACGGTAACGGCCACCATAACCGCCCTCCGACCGTGGCGTCGCTCGAGTTCAGCCGCCCACATGACGACGAATAACCCGTCCCTTCGGCGCGCAAACGACTTCGTAGTGAATGGTGTCGAGCAGATCGGCCCAATCCTGCGCGGCGGGCTCGCCCGGCCCGCCGCCGAAAAGCACCGCCGTATCACCCTCGACGACGTCGGCCGGATTGTCACCGAGGTCGACCACGAACTGGTCCATGCAGACCCGGCCGACGCCGCGATGCCGCGCACCGCCGAGGAAAACCTCGAAACGCCCGCTCAACGGTCGGAACACGCCGTCGGCGTAGCCTGCTGGGACAAGTGCGACGGTGGTGTCGCGCGGCGCGATCCACTGGTGTCCGTAGGACACGCCCTCCCCCGCCGCGACCCGCTTCACCAGCGCGACCCGCGCCTGGAAGGTCATCGCGGGCCGCAACCCGAAATCGGGCAGGCCGGGAACCGGAGACAGCCCGTACACCGCGATGCCGGGGCGCACCATGTCGAAGGCCAGGTCGGGGCGGGTGAGCGTCGCCGCCGAATTCGCCAGATGCGTCGATTCCGGGGGCAGGCCGAGTGCCGTCGCGGCGGCGATCGCCTCGAGGAAACGTTCCCGCTGGATATCGAGGAAGGGATGTTCCGGCTCGTCGGCGTGGGCGAGATGGGAGAAGATCGCCCGGAACCGCACCACACCCTCGTCGACGAGTACGCGCAGCGCCGCGAGGACCGCCGGGTACTCGTCCGGCGCGATTCCGTTGCGGTTCAGCCCGGTATCGACTTTGAGGGTGACGGTGGCCGTGCGCCGCAGCCCGCGCGCGGTCGCCGCGACGGCACGCAGATGCGCCAGCGACGACACCCCTATCTCGATATCGGCGGTGACGGCGGCGCCGTAGTCGGCGTCGGCGTTGTTGAGCCAGCACAGAATCGGCGCGGTGATGCCCGCGGCGCGCAATCGCACCGCCTCGGCCACCGTCGTCACACCGAGTTCGGCCGCCCCCGCCGCCAGCGCCGTGCGCGCCACCTCGATCGCGCCGTGGTTGTATCCGTCGCCCTTCACCACGACCATCACCGCGGCGTCACCGGCGTACTCGCGCAGGATCCGCACGTTGTGGGCAATGGCATCCAGGTCGATGACGGTTTCCACTTGGGCGTTCACGGATAACGATCCTGCCACTCCTTCGGAACCGACCCGGGACCGCCGCACAAGATCTCGTTCAGTACTGCCCCGGGGGCGCGGCGCGCAACGTGCCGATCGCGCGACGCAGGTGGTCGAGCAGCGGGCCTGCCGAGATCGGGGCGGCGGCATCGCCCGCGTTGGCGGCCAGGTTTGCGGCGAGGCTGTGCGCGCGGGCGCCCGCGGCCGCGCACCAGAGCGGGTCGCGGCCCGCGGCGAGCAGCGCGCCGATGATGCCGGACAGCACGTCGCCCGCACCGGCGGTGGCGGCCCAGGAACCGCCCGCCTCGTTCACGAGAACCGGGCGGCCGGGAGCGGCGACGACGGTCGCGCGGCCTTTCAGCAGCACTGTCAGTTCCCAGGATTCGGCGAGTTCGCGTACCGCGGCCACCCGATCCGAGCCGACATCGTGGCCGGTCAGACGTGCGTATTCCCCGGCGTGCGGAGTGAGGACGGTCGGCGCGGTACGGCCGCGGACCAGCGCGGGGTCCGCCGCGAGCAGAGTGAGTCCGTCGGCGTCGACGACGACCGGCAGTTCGGTCGCGAGAATTTCCGCGAGACGATCGCGCGCGTCGGAATCCGTGCCGGATCCCGGACCGAAGATCCAGGACTGCACCCGCCCGGTCGCCGAAATCGATTCGGCGGCCACCACTTCCGGGAAACGCGCCAACACCGCGCCCGCACCGGTCCCCGCGTAGCGGACCATGCCCGAGGTGGCCGCCACCGCCGCGCCCGTGCACAACACGGCCGCGCCGGGATAGGTCGCACTGCCCGCGCAGACACCGGTGACACCCTGCGAATACTTGTCGTCGGTCGGTCCGGGCACCGGCCATTCGGCACCGACGGTGCCGGGGTCGAGCGCCGCGATCCCGGGCTCGGGCAACCGTAAACCGATGGGCACCAATTCGATTCGTCCGCAATACGGCGCGGCGAGCGCGTGCACCGGCTTGAGCGCACCGAAGGCGACGGTGACATCGGCGCGCACAGCGGGACCGCTCACCACACCGGTATCCGGGTCGACACCGCTGGGCAGATCCACCGCGACGATCGGGGCGGCGCTGCCCGCGACGAGTTCCGCCGCACGCGGGCGCAGCGGACCACGCCCGGAGATGCCGACGATCCCGTCGACCAGCAGATCGGGCGTGCCGATCTCGTCACCGATCCGCCCACCCGTCGCACGCAACGCGGCGAGCCCTTCCGCGTGCGCGCGTTCGGGATTCAGCAGCACCGCGGTCACCGCGACGCCGCGCCGCCGCAACATCGACCCCGCCCACAGCGCGTCGCCGCCGTTGTCCCCCGATCCGACGAGCAGCGTCACCGAACGTCCAGCCACACCTGCGGTGCGCGCGCGCAGTTCCGCCGCGATCACACGCGCCAACCCGTAAGCCGCCCGTCGCATCGGCACGCCGTCGGGCACCCGGGTGAACAGTTCCGCTTCCGCCGCCCGCACCTCGTCGACGGTGAAATATCCCCGCTGCGTGGACATACCCGTATCGCCTCCACTGCGTCGATCCGGCACGACTCCCTGGCCGCCCCGACCCTACCCGCCATCGGACGCGCCACCGGGCACCGCGCGACCGGCGACTACGCTTGGCCGTCATGTCGATCGGTAGCCACGCGAAATCCGCCCGGGTCGTGACCGGGTTCGTCCTGGCCGCCGCGGTCCTGCTGTCGAGTTGCGGCTCCGGCGACTCCGATTCGGCCGCCACATCCACCGCGAAAACACCCGCGGCGACCACGACACCCGCGAACACCGGGTCGCCGGAACGCGCGGCGGTCACGGTGACCGTGGACGATATGAAATTCGCCCCGGAGAACGTCACCGTCAAGCTGGGCGAGACCGTGACCTGGAAATTCTCCGACCGCGTCCCGCATTCGGTGCAGGGCATCGGCGACAAGGCGATGGGAATCAACAGTCCCATCTACACCACCGGCCAGTGGAGCTACACCTTCACCGCCGTCGGCACCTACCGTTATCTCTGCTCGCTGCATCCACAGATGCGCGGCACGGTGACCGTCGAGTAGGTTCCCGCCTACTCGACCGTGACGGATTTCGCCAGATTCCTCGGCTTGTCCACGTCGTATCCGCGGGCCTGCGCCACCTCGGCGGCGAAGATCTGCAAGGGGACCGTCGACAGCAACGGCTGGAAAAGTGTGGGCGCCGAAGGAATTTCGATGAGGTCGTCGGCGAACGGACGCACCGTGTCGTCGCCCTCCTCGGCGATCACGATGGTGCGAGCGCCGCGCGCCTGGATCTCACGGATATTGCTCAGCAGTTTCGAATGCAGCACGGCGCGCCCCTTCGGGGACGGCATCACCACGATGACCGGGAGACCGTCCTCGATCAGCGCGATCGGACCGTGCTTGAGCTCGCCCGCGGCGAAGCCTTCCGCGTGCATGTAGGCGAGTTCCTTGAGTTTGAGCGCGCCCTCCAACGCCACGGGGTAGCCGACGTGGCGACCGAGGAACAGCACGGTCGGCACGTGCGCCAGCTGCCGTGCCAGCGCCCGCACCTGCGGACCGGTCTCCAGCACCCGCTCCACCAGCTTCGGCATGGCCTCGAGTTCGGCGAACTCCCTGGCCACCTCGTCCGGGTACTTCGTGCCCCTCGCCTGCGCCAGCGCGAGGCCGACCAGGTAGTTCGCCGTCACCTGGGCCAGGAACGCCTTGGTCGACGCGACGCCGATCTCGGGGCCGGTCCTGGTGTAGAGCACCGCGTCGGATTCGCGGGGAATCTGCGCGCCGTTGGTGTTGCAGATCGCGAGGACGCGCGCCTTCTGCTCCTTGGCGTGGCGCACCGCCTCCAGCGTGTCGGCGGTCTCGCCCGACTGGGAGATCGCCACCACCAGCGTCGACCGGTCGAGCACCGGGTCGCGGTAGCGGAACTCACTGGCCAGCTCGACCTCGACCGGAAGCCGGGTCCAGTGCTCGATCGCGTACTTGGCGAGCAGACCCGCGTGATAGGAGCTGCCACAGGCCACGACGAAGACCTTGTCGAATTCGCGCAACTCCTGGTCGGCGAGGCGCTGTTCGTCCAGCACGATCCGGCCACCGGCCTCGTCCTGGGTGAAATGCCCGATCAAGGTGTCCGCGACACCCGCGGGCTGCTCCTCGATCTCCTTGAGCATGAAGTAGTCGTGACCGCCCTTCTCGGCGGCGGCCAGATCCCAGTCGATGGTGAACGGACGCGTCTTACCGCCGACCTCGTTCCCGTCGAAGTCGGTGACCGAATACGAATTCGCGGTGATCACGACGGCCTGGTCCTGGCCCAGCTCGACGGCCTCGCGGGTGTGTTCGATGAACGCGGTCACATCCGAGGCGACGAACATCTCGCCTTCGCCGACACCGACCACCAGCGGGGTGGACCGGCGGGCGGCGATGATCAGGTCCGGGTGGTCGGCATGGGTGAACACCAGCGTGAAGGCCCCTTCGAGCCGCCGCAGGACCGCCAGCGCGCTCGCGACGAAATCGCCCGCCGTTGGGCCGGCGGCATAGGCGAGACCCACCAGGTGCACGGCGACCTCGGTATCGGTGTCGCTGAGCAACTCGACCCCGGCCGCTTCCAGTTCCTTACGCAGCGGCACGAAATTCTCGATGATGCCGTTGTGCACCACGGCCACCTTCTCGGTGATGTCGCGGTGCGGGTGCGCGTTGCGATCGGTCGGCGCGCCGTGTGTCGCCCACCGGGTGTGTCCCATTCCCGTGGTGCCGACGAAGCGGTCCGTGCCCGATTCGGCGAGTTCGGCCTCCAGGTTCGCCAGGCGTCCCGCCTTGCGTTCCACGGCCAGAACGCCCGACTCGCCGAGGATCGCGACCCCCGCGGAGTCGTATCCGCGATATTCCATGCGGCGCAACGCGTCAACGACAACGACGAGCGCGTCCCGGTACCCGACGTAGCCAACGATTCCGCACATGGCTCCCCAGAGTACTTATCGGATAACGTTCACGTCGTGTCGGCGTCTGTGAAATCCCTTTTGAGCACCCTGACCAGCCGTGGCCCGCACCGCGTGTTGCGCGGCAACCTAGCGATCGCGGGGCAGCCCGGTGTCGTCTACACCCCCGAGTCGGGGCTGAGCCTGCCCGCTGTCGCCTTCGGCCACGGGTGGCTGACCGGCGCGTCCAAGTATCGGCAGCTGATGGAACACCTCGCGTCGTGGGGTTTCGTCGTCGCCGCTCCCGACACCGAACGCGGGCCGATTCCGTCACATCTTGACCTCGCCACCGATCTGCTCACCACCCTCGACATCTGCACCGGTGTCCGCCTCGGTGACGGCGACATCAGCGTGCACCCCGACCGCCTCGCCCTCGCCGGACACGCCATGGGCGCGGGCGCGGCCGTACTGGCCGCGAGTCGCCGCCGAGTCGCCGCCGTCGCCGCCCTCTTCCCCGCCCCCACGGCACCGTCCGCCGAGAGCGCCGCCCGCGATATCGACAGCCCCGCCCTGATCCTCGCCTCGGCCTCCGGCATCGAGTCACTCAACTCCAACGCCATCCCCCTCGCCTCCGCCTGGGGCGGGACGAGCATCCTGCGCACCGTCGACGGCGCGTCCGGCAACGGCCTCGTCGAGGGCAGGCGAACGTTCGGAGCACTCGGTGTGGGCAAACACGAGAAGAAGACCACCCGCGCCACCCAGGCCCTGCTCACCGGCTACCTGCTCCACACCCTCGTCGGCGACAAGACCTACGAAGCGTTCGCCGACCCCGAGGCCCACATTCCGCACTCCACCGTGGTCGATCCCGACGCGCCCCGCGAAGAGGAGGACAAGCCCAAGATCTCCCTCGGCACCGTCGCCTCTCTGCTGCGCAAGTAGGGGCGGGGTCAGCCGCAGAGCGGCGCTCCGGTTGTCGATGAGCTGGTCGGGGTCGAACATCGCCGGTTCAGGGCCTGCGGGCCCGCCCCTCGATCAATTGCGTGGCGTCCGAACCAGCCGACGACGCTCGCCTGCTCGAGTCGACCACCCGCGCATGATCCGGTCAGATCAGCCAACTCTCACGTCGGTAGTACTCGCCCTCCGGGTCGTCGTCATCGGTCGGGGTAACGACATCCTTCGATCTGCGGAGAGCCAGCGCTCGGGCGATCACTTCTCGCTGTTCGCGCGCTTCGGCCGCTGCACGCTCCCGTTCCTCCGCTTCGAGTCGAGCGTGCTCTTCGCGCTCAGTCTCGACGCGTTCGATGGCTTCGAGCAAAGCGGCACCGTTGTCCGCGCTCGACTGTCTCTTCATCTCGTCGTATTCGTCTTGGAGCCGCACCATGCCGCGCCGATACTCCTCGACGGTGCACTCGATTCGAGACCCGTGATCCACGGCGTTCACCTCCCACTCGTGCGGCTTACAGCGGGCCCGCCTCTGCCAACAGCGCGCCGCTGTCGGGCTGCTGAGTTGTCGGATTCTCCGGTGTTCCCGGAAGCGGCACGATCGTCGGTGTGTGCTCGCCGTCCTCGTGACGACGGGCCCGGGACGGTAGCCCAGGACTCGCACTCGGTTGTCCGGTGGACCCCTCGTCGGGTTTGTGTGCGGGAGGCTCGGACTTGTCTTCGCTCCGGGGCTCCTGCTTCTTGCCTTCTTCCGCGTCGGCCTCCTTCACCCCGTTCGTATCGTCGTCCTTCGCCGATTCGTCGGAAATGATCGTCGGGTCGCCGTTCTCGTCCAATGTCACGCTGTACTCGCGGGATGTGCCATCGGCATCGGTCTCGACCAACTTCGGCCGGCCGTCCGCGCCGACCTCCAGGGTGAAATGCCTTCCGGCAAGATCGAACTCGCCGACTTCGGCATCCTTCTTCCCGTCTGTGTCGCCGTCTTCCGATTCGGAATCGTCGGGGTCCTCGGCCTTCCGACCTTCGATGACCTCCTGATCTTCGATCGCCGCTTCTGCCTTCGTCAGCGCATCGTCGATGCCCTCGGTGATCAGTTCGCCGAGGGAGGTCAACCCGGGCTCGAGCCCGTCAGCGAGTGCGCTTGCCGCCGATGCGAGCGTCTGACCGAGCGACTCGAATCCGCTCAGCGATGTGTTCTTGTCGCTGTCCTCGGAGGTGTTCTTATTGTCGCAATCGTTCGACGTGTTTTCACTTCCGTCATCCGATGCGTTCTTGCTACCGCCGTTGTTCACAGTGTTCTTGCCGCTGCCATTATTCGAGGTGTTCGTATTACTACTACCGCCGGGTATGCACCGACTACTATCCTCCGAGTTGTTCATTCTCGGGTCGCCACCATTTACCGTCGACATTTCTGCCGGCACCGGATACGGGGCTGTATCAATTCCGTTCAGAGCAATGATCAGATCATCGTAGAGCTGCCGCACCGCAGCCTCGGCACTCGAACACACCTGCTCGAAACTGGCCACCGTCGCTTCGACATGAGCGGCGAAGGTCTCCCGCAACCACCGCTCGGCCTCCCTCCCCTCCTCCGATTCGCGGTCATTCCGGGCGGTGTCGAAGAATTTGTCGATCTCCTCACGGCTTCGCCCGTTCCGATCGGGGATATCGGGCAGGGTCGGGTGCCAATAGCTCTCGACGATTCGCGCCTTTACTTCGATGATCTCGCGTAGTCCGGCAGCCGCCTTCGTCAACACCGAGGACAGGGCCGAGACTTCGGCGTGGTCTACTTCCGCCCTCTTCGCCTGGGAGTCGAGCATCAGCCATGCGGCATCGCCGGCTTGCCCCTGCCAGACGGATGGCAATGCCGCCCGCTGTGCGGTCTGACTGTCCAGTTCCACCTTCGTGGCGGTAACAAGCCGTCCCATCGTCACGGCCATCCGCTCCAACGCCGCGATATCCATTCCACGCTCGACGTCGTACCTGGTATACAGCGAATTCATCTGCAAGAGAGCGATTTCCCCGCAGCCGATGCCGAGCGACGCGAAGCATTTATTGTAGCGCGGAAGATATTCTTCGAAATACAACAGCCCGGAAGCGCCGTTGTTCAGCAATATGTCGGCAGTAGCGTCGGCGGCCGACGACAATGGGATCGTGCGATACTCGACCATTCAGCTCATCCCCCCGATAGGCGGCACTCGATGTGCCTTCGGCTAGAAATACGCGAAACTCATCCGAGATCGACGGTCGCTGTCGCGATCCGTTTCACGTTGCTGTCGTCGATCGACGTATGACTACTCGCGCTCGCACTCATCTGCGCGCCGGTTCTGTCGACCGCTGTCTGCCAGTTCTTCAACCACGTCGCGACGCGGTCGATACCCGCGGCGATCCCGGCGCCTTCGGTGGCATACCCCCGACCCGCCTGTGCCGGTCCGAATTCCGATCCATCGACATCGGCGACCTTGCCCCCGACGATCGCGGCCGAGGTCCGGAGATTGCCACCGATTCTGCCGAGTGTGCTGGGATCAACGATTACCTGTCCACCGGTCGACACCAGAATCCTCCATCCATCGCACAGGTCGTCAGATATCAGACAGATCCGACGGCCAGGAGCCGTCGGCACAGTTGAACGCGCGAGATCGGTTCGGTTCCATCGAATCCCGGACGGAAAGTCATGCGGCGCCACCGATTTCGATGGCGGCCCGCATGGCCTACCGCGACCTGCTACTTCCCGATCTCACCCTGGTCCGTGCGGACCCACCCCGATGTTCCGTCGGGGTGGTGGTGGAATTCCCAGGCGGCGTAGTCGCCGTCCTTCTCGACGATGGTGACGTGGTCGGCGATACCGTCGTGGTCGTAATCGCTCCACACGTGCATGGCGTCGTCACCGGTGGTCGTCTCGGTGTCGAGGATGCCGTCGCCGTTGATGTCCTGGGTGGGGTGGTTCAACTCGACGGGGCCGAGTCCCTCCAGTGACGACGAGGTATCGATGTCGGGTAGATCCAGACCGGGGAATTCGCCCGAAGTGATCATGACTCCTCCTCGACAGACTCGGATGACAGTTCTGCGGGCTTCCCCTGCCGACGACTTCCCCCGAACATGGGCCTCCCCCTATGCGATGGAACCACACCATCCTGTCATCCACGACTCCCGGGCGCAGCCCCTTACCTGTCCGGTGGGGTCACTTCTTCGGAATGATCAGCCACAGCACCAGGTAGAGAATGAACTGCGGGCCGGGGAGCAGGCAGGACAGGACGAACAGCAGACGCACGACATTGGCGTTCCAGCCGAAGTATTCGGCCAGGCCACCGCAGACCCCTGCGATCCAGTTGTCGCCGGTGGAACGGGTGAGGCGGCGGACGGGTGCGGTCATCGGATTTCCCTCTCGAAGTCGGTCGGTACGACCTCAACTCTGCGCCGAGCGACCGTGCCGGGGCATCGGGCCACCGACCGATCTCGACCCTGATTTCCACGGCATCCGTCTCAGGGAGAAACCCCGAACGCGGGGGTGCGCGCAGTCCGGTGGCGACCGGGTGCGAATGCCCGCGACGGAGCACGGCAGACTTCTCGAGGTGAGCACCACTCTGCATGCGCGCGGATTGTCCGCGGGACACGGCGAACGCACCCTGTTCGACGATCTCGACATGACCCTCGCGCCCGGTGACGTGATCGGCCTGGTGGGGGTGAACGGGGCGGGGAAATCGACGCTGATGCGGATGCTCGCCGACCGTGACGCTCCCGCGGGCACCATCGCGTTGAGCCCGCCCGACGCCACGGTGGGTTACCTGGCGCAGGAGCCGGAGCGTGTCGCCGGGGAAACGGTGCTCGAATTCCTCGGTCGACGTACCGGAGTGACCGAGGCACAGCACGCCATGGACACGGCCGCGCTGCGATTGGCCGAGGGCGGCGACGACGATTACACCCCCGCCCTGGAGCGTTGGCTGGCACTCGGCGGCGCCGACCTGGAGCAGCGGGCGGAGGAGGTCGCGGCGGATCTCGGGCTCACCGAATCGCTCATCGGTGGCCTCGACACCCCGATGACCGGCCTGTCCGGTGGACAGGCCGCGCGCGCGGGACTGGCGTCGGTCCTGCTGTCGCGCTTCGACATCCTGCTGTTGGACGAGCCGACCAACGATCTGGACCTGGACGGCCTGGCGAAACTCGAGCAGTTCGTCACGGCCGTGCGGGTGCCGCTGATGGTTATCAGTCACGACCGGGAATTCCTGGCACGCACGGTGAACGGGATCGTCGAACTCGATCTGGCGCAGCAGCAGGTCGGCCTCTACGACGGCAGTTACGACTCGTACCTGGCCGAACGCGCGATCGCTCGGCAGCATGCCCGCGAAGCGTACGACGATTACTCCGACACCAGATCCGGCCTCGAGGCGCGCGCCCAGATGCAGCGCAACTGGCTCGAGCACGGCGTGCGCAACGCCCGTCGCAAAGGTAAGACCGACTCGGACAAAGCCGGTCGCAAGATGCGTGCCGAATCCACCGAGAAACAGGCCGCCAAGGCCCGCCAGACCCAGCGCAGGATCGAACGGCTCGACGTCGTCGAGGAACCGCGCAAGGAGTGGGAACTGCGCATGTCGATCGCCGCGGCCCCGCGCAGCGGTTCGGTCGTCGCCACCTTGACCGATGCCACGGTCACGCGCGGAGATTTCACATTGGGGCCGGTCACCACCCAGGTCGACTGGGCCGACAGAATCGTTCTGACCGGCGCGAACGGATCCGGCAAGTCCACCCTGCTCGCGATGCTGCTCGGCAAGCTGAAACCCGACACCGGGACGAGTTCGCTCGGCTCGGGTGTCGAAATCGGCGAGGTCGATCAGGCGCGCGAACTGTTCCGCGGCGATATCCCCCTGGCCGAGACCTTCGGCACCGAGATGCCCGACTGGCCCGATGCCGAGGTCAGGACGCTGCTCGCGAAATTCGGGTTGCGCGGCCAGCACGTCGGACGCTCCTGCGAAACACTGTCCCCCGGCGAGCGCACCCGTGCCGCGCTCGCACTGTTGCAGGCGCGGGGAGTGAATCTGCTGGTGTTGGACGAGCCGACGAACCATCTCGACCTGGCCGCCATCGAGCAGTTGGAACAGGCCGTCGAATCCTTCACCGGCACCATGCTGCTCGTCACCCACGATCGCCGCATGCTCGACGCGGTCACCTCCACCCGCCGGTGGCGTATGGCGGACGGGCGACTCGTCGAAGAGGGATAGGGGCGCGGAGTCGGTTCGCCCGCCGGGTGAACCGACTTTCTCCCGACTCGGTGCGGTGGGCGAACCGACCTTCCTCCGACTCGATACCGCGACCACCATGGCCAGTTCACCGGTTGCCACGGTCACCGCCGATCCGCGAAACCGCTGGCGGCGTAGCACAGCACACAAGTTGCGGAACCACGCGAGCCTCGTCACAGAACAGCCGCGCGGCCGGGATCGGTTCCGCAGATCGCGGATCGAGGTCGGTTGTCGGACTTGCACCCGACTTCGCATGCCCCCTCTCGGTGGCCGGGAGTTCGCCGTGGCATGCCACTACCGGTCCGGCATCGAGCCGTCCGATCAATTCCACGGCTTGCCGATATCCACGCCGACCACGGTGCCGCGACACCTCACGCACCAACCTGACCGGCGAAATACCCTGTTCGACAACCACTTCCAGTGTCGCTGCGGCAACATCCCGGCTCGCCGTCCTGGCGACATCGACCGCGGTACGTGCCGCGGTGGTGGTCAGCGTTCCCCTGATCAGTTCGAGTTCGGCGGCTTCGGCGTGATCACGGTGCACGAACAACTGCGCCGACCGGGCCGGGCGGGCGCCGAGCACATGGGTCGTTCGGGTATCGGCGACCGCGAATCCGTGTAGTTGCGCGGCGGTGTCGTAGGCGGCGATGACGGAGGTGAGGCCGGTGGTGAGCCGCGCGGCCTCTACCCGTAATTCCGGGACCGGCGGTGTATCCGCCTCGCGGTAGACGCCACGGAAGACCCGCACCCACTCCCCGCGGTCCACCAGGACGCGCATCTCACCCCTGGTGTATTCACAGAGCACCTGCCACACGGCGAATGCACCGAATTGCTTGTCTCGTGCCTGTTCCAGTCCTGGTCGCATGGACCGAGTCTCGTCCACGACCGCGCCACCGAACTTCGACCGACCTGGGAAAACAACAGGCCTGTGGATAACTCTCGGCCTGTGGATTTCACGAAACCCCGCCCCGGGTCCACAGCCGCGCTACATACCGACGAAGTCGATCATCGGCCCGGGATAGCCTGCGACACCGCCGTTCTCGCGCCACGGGCGATGCGCCGCCGCACCCGCCAACTCGGCGACCTCCGGCACCCACCGTCGCACGTACACGCCGTCCGGATCGAAGCGTTCGGCTTGCCGCAGCGGATTCAGCACCCGGTTCGGCCTGGTGTCGGTCCCGGTTCCGGCGACCCACTGCCAATTGAGCTGATTGTTCGCCAGATCCGCGTCGACCAGCCATCGCAGGAAATGGTCGGCGCCGATCCGCCAGTCCACGCGCAGGGATTTCGTCAGGAAGCTGGCCGCGATCAGTCGCGCGCGACCGGGCATCCAGCCCTCGGCCCGCAATTGGCGCATTCCGGCATCGACGATCGGATATCCGGTACGCCCTTCCGACCACGCTTCCACGGCCCGCGGATCCTCTCGCCATTGGATCGACCGGTCGTGATAGTCCTTCCACGCGACGGCGGGACGGGCGGCGAGCAATTGGTGGTGGAAGTCCCGCCACGCCAACTGGCGGGCGAAGGCCGATCCGCCTTCGCCGGTGACATCGGTCCGGTGCAGCACTTCCGACGCCGAGAGACAGCCGAAATGCAGATACGGCGAGAGCCTGGAGGTGGCATCCGCCACGAGGTCGTCGCTGCGTGCCGCGTAATCCTCGACGGGGCCGGCCAGCCACTCGGTCAGCAGTTTTCGGCCGGTCGTCTCGCCCCCGACGGCCAGTTCGGGCGACGTCTCTCCCCGACAGATCGAATCGACGGTGGGCAGATCGCCCGCCGCGATTCTCGGCAGGGTCATCGCGTGCGGGCGCGGGAGCGGTGCTCGCCGATGGACGTCCATCCACTTGCGGAAATACGGCGTGAACACCGCGAAATGATCGCGGCCGGTCGAAGGAACGACGGCTTCGGGCGCCACCGTCGTGACGGAGGCCTCGTGCACCCGCAATTCACATCCGCGCCGCCCCAGCCGTTCGCGCAGCGCGTTCTCCCTGCGTCTGCTGTAGCCGCTGACATCGGCCGCGATATGCACGACATCGGCGCCTACCTGGTCGACGATCGTGTCGACCTCGTCGACCACCGTGCCGCGCCGGACGACCAGCCGACCACCCATCCCCTTCAGTTCACCGTCGAGTTCGGCGAGGGCGGCGGCCAGGAACGCGGCGCGATTGGGGGTCGATGCGCGGCCCGCCAGAATCGTGTCGTCGAGGACGAACAGCGGCACCACCTTCTCGGCGCGACATCCCGCCGCCAAGGCCGGATTATCTCGCACCCGCAGATCCCGGGTGAACAGCACAATTCCGACACCGACCACGCTGTCGCACCTCTTTCGCTGGAAAGTGTTACCACAGAACGTCTTCCGCGCGACAACCACGAGGGTCGCGCCGCGACGGCAGTGGGCGGCTCAGCCCCTACCGGCGCGGCGCGCCCTCGCGGACGTCGCGTAGCCGATCCCGCCAACTCTTCGGCGTAACCCATGGTAGCCGATAAACGATGCGATTTCGATGCATTCTTCGGAAACTGACAGATAGCGGACATCGATGCCGTCATCGAAACACAGTCCGGGTACAGGATTCCCGACGATTCACCATCTCGAACCGTAATTATACGAGGCGTAAACGATGCATTCAGAGGTTGAGGGCGCGGCTGCCACATGCACACCCGCCGACCTCGTGCTACCTCGAGTTCGGTCGCAGCCCGGCGAGCGGCGCATCGTCACACTGCTTGACGGGCACGCCGTGCCGACGTAGGGACGTCGCACCCACACCGGCGAACCCGATCCGCAGGCGCGCTCATCCCGCAACAAACCCGGTCGGCCGTAGCCGACGATCCGGCTTTCGGTTTACACCGAGGCGACACGCTTGGCGAGATCATCGGCCAACTGCCGCGCCTGCACCGGATCGGTCGCCTCGACCATGACCCGAACCAACTGCTCGGTACCACTGGGCCGCAACAGGACTCGGCCGGAATCACCGAGAATCCGCTCGGCTTCGCGTACCGCGTCCAGCACCTCGGGCGCGCGAGCCACCAGCGACTTGTCGGTGACGGGCACATTCACCAGCACCTGCGGCACCGTCGTCAGCACCGCTGCCAGGTCGGACAGCTCGCGCCTCGTCTGGGCCATGCGCGCCATCAGTTTGAGACCGGTGAGAATGCCGTCGCCGGTAGTGCCGAAACGCGGCAGGACGGTGTGACCGGACTGTTCACCACCGAGGGTGTACTTGCCGCGGCGCAGTTCTTCCAGCACGTAGCGATCGCCGACCGCGGTGGTGCGCAACGTGATTCCAGCCTCTCGCATAGCGATATGCAGGCCGAGATTACTCATGACGGTGGCGACCAGGGTGTCTTCGAGCAGTTCGCCCGCTTCCCGCATGGCGATGGCGATGATCGCCATGATGGCGTCACCGTCGACGATCGTTCCTCGCGCGTCGACCGCGAGACAGCGGTCGGCGTCACCGTCGAGGGCCAGGCCCAGGTCGGCGCCGTGTTCGACCACGGCGGCCTGCACCTGCTCGAGGTGCGTGGAACCGCAGCCGTCGTTGATGTTGAGGCCGTCGGGTTCGGCGTTGATGGCGATCACGGTCGCGCCCGCCTCGCGGAAGGCGGCGGGGCCGACCTCCGAGGCCGCGCCGTGCGCGCAGTCCAGGACCACGGTCAGACCGGTCAGATCCTGCCCGGTCGCCTCGACCAGATGCTCCACATACCGTTCGTGCGTGCCCTCGAGGCTGTACCGATCGGGGATGTTCGCGCCGTGGTCGCGCGCGCCCGCGGCGTTGAGCACGCGTCCGATCCCCGCGCCGGTGGGGCGGTGCGGCGTGCGCTCGTCGATCAGCGCTTCGATCCTGTCCTCGACGGCATCGTCGAGTTTGTGCCCGCCCGCGGCGAAGATCTTGATGCCGTTGTCCGGCATGGGATTGTGCGAGGCGGAGATCATCACGCCGAGGCACGCGTCGTAGAGCCCGGTGAGATAGGCGACAGCCGGTGTCGGCAGCACACCCACCGAGAGCACGTTCACCCCGGCGGCCGTGAGCCCGGCGGTGACCGCCGCTTCGAGCATCTCGCCCGAGGCGCGCGGATCGCGGCCGACGACGGCCAGCGCCCGCTTCTTGCCCCTGCTCAGGATTTGTGCCGCCGCTCCCGAAACCGCGAGCGCCAGTTCCGGACTCAGCGAATCGTTGGCCAGTCCACGGACTCCGTCGGTGCCGAACAAACGTCCCATAGTCGTCCCTCGTTGCCCTTCACGAGAAATACAGCAATACAGCACGAGAGCAGGCAACCAGCGGTTGCTGGAAACCTGCTCTCATACAGCTGCCGCGCCGACCATACCGCTCCCGGCACCGCGTGGGTGCCGGAAAGCGGGGGCCGACGATGCCAAAATCAGCGCTTCGAGTACTGGGGCGCCTTACGCGCCTTCTTCAGACCGTACTTCTTACGCTCGGTGGCACGCGGGTCACGTGTCAGGAAGCCTGCCCGCTTGAGGGCGGGACGATCGTCCGGGGTGACCTCGATCAGCGCGCGGGCGATGGCCAGACGCAGGGCGCCCGCCTGTCCCGACGGGCCGCCACCGTGCAGGCGAGCGTGGATGTCGAAGGACTCGACGCGCTCGACGGTGACCAGCGGGGACTTGACCAGCTGCTGGTGCACCTTGTTCGGGAAGTAGTCCTCGATGGTGCGACCGTTGAGCACGAAGTTGCCCGAGCCCGGGGTCAGCCGCACGCGAACGACGGCTTCCTTACGACGGCCGACGGTCTGCACCGGGCGATCGATCAGGACCGGGGCGTAGGTGGCGGGTTCGGCCTCGTAGCCGTACTCCTCCTCGACGACCTCGACGGTGCCGTCGGCGTCGAAGGTCTCCTCGACGGCCTCTTCGGTGTATTCCTCGGGCGCGGTCACTGGGCCACCTGCTTGATCTCGAACGGAATGGGCTGCTGAGCGGTGTGCGGATGCGTCGGGCCCGCGTAGACCTTCAGCTTGCCCGCGATCGCGTTGCCGAGCTTGTTCTTCGGGATCATGCCCTTGACGGCCTTCTCCACCAGCCGGTCGGGGCGGCTCTCCAACACCTGACCGACAGTGCGCGACTTGAGGCCGCCCGGGTGGCCGGAGTGGTGGTGGATCAGCTTGTCCGCCTTCTTGTTGCCGGAGATGGCAACCTTGTCGGCGTTGATGATGATGACGAAATCGCCACCGTCGAAGTTCGGGGCGTAGGTCGGCTTCGTCTTGCCACGCAGCAGATTCGCTGCCTGGACGGCGAGACGGCCGAGCACTACGTCAGTGGCGTCGATGACGTACCACTTGCGGGTCACGTCACCCGCCTTGGGGCTGTACGTAGGCACAGTGCTTCCCTGTCTGTAGTCGGTGTTGCCGGCCAAGCGTGCGATCGAGGCTGTTCCCGGCGGCCGGTGGAGACCCGGGCCTCGAAGATGCCGCACGCCGACGAGCCACGATACCAGGAGGGTATGGCTCGGGAAGAATCGCCTCAGATCACGACCGGCGGACCCGGATCGCCCACACCGGGCGCCCCGGGAACCACGAACCGCAGGTTGTCGGTGTTCGGCTCGGCGCATCCGGGGTCCTCGCCGCGCGCGTGCGCGATTCCGGGGCCGCGTTCGACACCCACACGCGGGGTGAACGCGCATGCCGCCGGGTCGAGCGAACCCGCCAGTTCGACGCGGTCCGAGTCGGGCGAGAAGGCCACCGCCAGCAGCGCGACCACGCCGACCACGGCGTGCGCGCCGAAGAAGTTGTCCTTGATCTTGTTCCAGCGGGTGCCCTTGCGGGAACCGGACTCGTCGTCCTCTTCCTCGCCGGGCGGGTTCTGCCACCGGTCCGGGCGTGCCTGATCCTGCGGCGGATAGGGCGAGCCGGGTGCGGACGCCTGCTGTCCCGGCGCCGGGAACTCTTCCCTCGTCTCCGGCGGTCGGGTGAATCGGCTGCCGAATTCGGCCAGATGCGGCGGCAGTCCGCGTGACATCTCCTCGCGGGTGACCCGCGTCGTGGGTTCCTCACTCGGCGCGGGCTCGGGCGGCGACGTCGGATATCCCGGACCATAGGTGACGGCGGGCGGCGTGCGCGGTTCGACCGGCGGCGGAGGTGCGGCCGACGGCGGCACCGGGTCGGCCGGGCGACGGACCATCTCGGGAGGCGGCGAGTCGTGGCGCGGGGCGGCGGGTTCCGGTTCCGCCGATTCGCTGTCGGTCACCAGCAGATGGGTGGCGCCCAACACGAGGGCGTGCATGGGATGGTCGGCAACCCGCAGCCGGTGGCCGAGGTGATTCTGGAACGCGTACCGCAGCGCCTCGTTGAAGCAGACATTGCCGCAGAGCAGCACGGTCGAGGTGTCGGCGCCGATCGCGCGGGCGGCCGCCATCACCTCGATCACCACGTTGTCCGCCGAACGGGCGTCGCGCATGGCTTCCGCGGTGACCGCGACGTCCACCGATTCGGTCGGCTGGTCGTCGTCCCCGTGCACCGCGACCACCAGCATGGTCCGGCCGTCGGAGTACACACCCGTCGCGCCGTTACCCCTCGGGGCACGCTCGTCGGGCGCGCGGACCAGCCCCAGCGCCCGCACGTAACCGGACAGCGCCACGCTTTCCGGCAGCGGCTCGACGACGACATCGAGCTGTTCGACCATCTCCACGTAGATGTCGATCTTCTCGTCGGGCCAGCCGTCCGGATACGGCAGCGCCACCACATCGGGCCTGCCTCGCAGGTACTCGCCGACAGCGGCCAACGGGTTGTACATCCTGGCCCGGAACACGAGTTCCGCGGGCCACGTCGCCCCCGCGATCACGATCTGCGGATGCCCGAGAATGTCGCGCACATCGGCGATTGCCATGCCCAGATCCGGCCGTTGCCGCTCGACCCCCGCGGTATGCAATCGGCCCGACGAATCGGCCAGAAGATAGGCGGGCGGTGTATACGTCCCCTCCACCTGAACCGGGCGGATCGGTGTGTCCACACCGCCCGCAGCCACCGACACCACATCCCATCCGAGATGCACTGCCCCTACTCGCACCGTCACAGGCATAAGTGTGCCTGGTACGTGGACGTCGTGCTCGCGATCCCCGTCATCGAGACGGCGCCGAACGGATCGGTGCCACTCACGCGGCGGACTTCTTCAGCCGCAGCCTGCTCCAGGTGAAAACGGCCAGGATCGCGGTAATCACCAGCAACAGCACGATATCGAGAATCCAGGTGCCGGATGTGTGATCCCACAGTCCGTCTGGTTGGGAGTTGAGGAAGATTTCCCTGATGTTCACCGTCGATGCACCCGCCGCGTAACCCCATCGGGAGGGGAACAGCCACGACACCTGTTCCAGGCCCGGCCTGCCGGTCACCGGGATCAGGCCGCCCGCCATGACCAACTGGACCATGATCATCACCACGAGCATCGGCATGACCTGCTCGTTCGATTTCGCCAGACTCGACAGCAACAGACCGAACACCACGCAGCAGACCGCGGTCAGCGCGATATCGACGTACAACTCGACACTGCCCGAGGGGATCAGTGAGCCCGCGCCCGGCGGCTTCTTGCCGATGAAGGTGATCACGATGAGCACCGCCGCCTGGAGGAATGCCGTGATGCTGAAGACGGCGATCTTGGCAAGCAGATACGCCGACGGCAACAGTCCGACCGCACGCTCACGGTAGAAGATCGTCCGCTCGCCGACCAGGTCGCGCACCGTGAGGGTGGCTCCCATGAAACAGGCGCCCAGAATCAGCACGACGAGCAACTGCTGGGCTTCCGCGCCGCCGGACGGGGTGATGGCGCCCGACACCGGGTCCTGGACGAGTCCGCCCGCGGTGAAACCGTTCTTACCCGGCACCACCAGCGACAACGCGCCGAGAATGAAGGGCAGCACGAGCAGGAAGGCCAGATATCCACGGTCGGCGAATATCAGGCGGATCTGTCTGCGCATCAGTGTGGAGAACTGTTTGATGCCACTGGCGCGTGGTGGGCGGCCCGCCGATCCCGGTTTGACGGGCGCGGGAGCGGGAGCCGGGGGGATGAAGGCCTGACGGGACCGGTAGGCGGCGAAGGCCTGGTCCGGGTTGGACGCCACATTCGCGAAGATCTCGGCCCAGTCGCTGGTGCCCATCGCGCCGCCGACGCCCGCCGGATGTCCGCAGAACGCGGTCTTACCGCCCGGAGCGAGCAGCAGTACCTGATCGCACATATCGAGACAGGCGACCGAGTGGGTCACCACGATGACGACGCGGCCCGCGTCCGCCAGTTCGCGCAACATGACCATGACCTGGCGATCCAGCGCCGGATCGAGGCCCGAGGTCGGTTCGTCCAGGATCAGCAGCGAGGGGCCGGTGAGCAGTTCCAGCGCCACCGACGCGCGTTTGCGCTGACCGCCCGACAGCCGATCCACCCTGGTGTCGGCATGTTCGGTGAGCGAGAGTTCCTTCAGGACACCGTCGATCACCTTCTGACGATCCGCTTTGCTGTTGTCGGGCGGCAGCCGCAATTCCGCGGCGTAACCGAGCGCCTGGCGGACCGTGAGCTGGCGGTGCAGCACGTCGTCCTGCGGGACCATGCCGATCCTGGAGCGCAACGCCTCGTATTCGGCGTGCAGGTTGCGGCCCTCGAAGGCCACCACACCGCCCGAGGGCTGTGTACTGCCCGCGATGAGTTTGGACAGCGTCGACTTACCGGCGCCGGACGGCCCGATCAGCGCGGTCAGGGTGCCACGACCGGCCTGCATGTTGACGTCGACGAGCAGCTGTTTGTTGCCCTCGACGGTGAATCCGACGCCGTGCACGCTCAACCCCTGCTCGGCGACCGGCTTCTGCCGATGCACCAGCGTGCCCTGCTGGACGACGAAGTCGATATTGCCGATCGTGACGATGTCGCGTTCGCGCAGCACCGTGCGCTGCTGCCGGGTGCCGTTGACGAAAGTGCCGTTGGCGGATCCGAGATCCTCGATGGTCAGCCCCTCCGAGGCGGCGACCAGCCTGGCATGTTTGCGCGAGGCGAGCGGATCGTTGACGACGATCTGGTTGTCGGTGGTGCGGCCGATCGCCAGCCCGCCGGGCGGGAGACGATCGGCGCGGGCGATCGGCGAGGTCGACGGCCGCGCGCGCAACGGGGGCAGCGCCGAGGTGTCCGCCCTGGTCGTCATATTGAAATTCGGCTGCTGCGGTCCCGACTGCTGCGGCAGCGGAAGTTGCGGCGAGGACTGCGACGCCACCGGCTGCTGCGGTGTCGGCGGCTTCGGCAAAGCCTGCGACGACGACTGCGGCGGCGCGGGCGACTGCGCCATCGGCTGCGCCCCCGACTGTGACGGCACCGGCTGCTGCGGGCGTTGTTGCTGGCCGGGACCGGGACGATTCGGGTGCTGATAGCTCGGCCGCTGTCCCTGCTGCGGCTGTGCGACCGGAGGCGTCATCGGCCGCTGCTGACGCGGCTGCGGCGCGGACGGAAGCAGATGCAGCAGCGGCCCACTGATCGCGTCACCGAGACGGACCTGCGTCGGGCGATCGATCGCCACCGGCTGACTCAACCGTCTGGCGTCGACGAAAACACCGTTGGTACTGCCATTATCGGACAGAACCCAGCCGCTCCCCTGCCAGGCGAGTGTCGCGTGTACCCGTGAAACCAGCGGGCTGTCCACGAACAAGGTGACCTCTGGTGCGCGGCCCATGGTGATCTTCTGATTCGAATCGAAGACCCGATCGGTTCCATCATGGCGCACGGTGATGGTCTGCGCCCCCGGTGAAGACATGCAGCGGATACTATGCCATCACCCGGACATCGGCGGTGCCCCCGACGCGCCTTTTGTCCCGATCCGGTGCCCAACGCGAACATCATTCCGGCCGACTTAGGGGGAGCCTTGCCGAAACTCCGAGCGACAGCGGTCATATCGGCGCTGTTGTGCGCGGTAGTGCTGCTGGCGGGCTGCACACGTCTGGTGGACGGGCGCGCGGTCTCGGTATACGACGACCCCTTCAAGGTGGCGGGACTGCCGACGACCAGCGGCCCCAGCGGCCCGAAGGCGAACGTTCCCGACTCCGACCTCACCGCCGTCAACGGCGACGGAGGTGCCGCGGACACCCTGGCGCTCAACGCCGTCGACGATATCCAGGCCTACTGGCGGACCGAGTTCCCCAAGAACTTCGACGGCGAATTCGTCCCGGTGAACCGGCTGCTGTCCTGGAACGCGAAGGCGCCGCGCAACCAGGCGCTCGAATTCTGCAAGGAGACCACCTACCACCTGGTCAACGCCGCGTACTGCCGACTCGACAACTCCATCGGCTGGGACCGCGAAGTGCTGCTGCCGACCATGGAGGAAACCTTCGGCAAGATGGCCGTGGTCATGGTGCTCGCCCACGAATACGGTCACGCGATCCAGAACATGGCCAAGATCGTCGATTCCAAGGATCCGGTGATCGTCAAGGAGCAGCAGGCCGACTGCTTCGCGGGGGCGTTCATGCGTCACACCGCCGAGGGCAAGTCCAAGCATTTCACCATCAACACCTCCGACGGCCTGAACTCGGTACTCGCGGCGACCGTCGCCATTCGCGACTCCGACCCCGACGATCCCGAGAGCGTGCACGGTTCGGCCTTCGAACGCGTCACCGCGGTTCAGATCGGTTTCACCGACGGTCCCGAAGCCTGCAAAGGTATCGACATCGACGAGATCAATTCGCGGCGCGGCAATCTCCCCCAGTCCTTCGACGGCGACGACAACCGCGGCGAGTATCCGATCGACAAGAGCACGCTGATCGAACTGAGCAAGGCGCTCGCCGCGATCCTGCCGGTCCAGAACGCCCCGACCTACGACTACAACGGCGCGAAGATCGACTGCCGCGACGGTGTCACCACCGAACCGGTGTCCTACTGCCCGACGAAGAACACCATCGCCACCGATGTTCCCGCCCTGGCCGAACGCGGGACCGCCGACAGCGAGGAAGCCGACAATCCGTTACCGCTGAAGGTGACCGGCGATTACAACGGCTACGTGGTGTTCATCGCGCGCTACACGCTGGCCGTACAACTCGGTCACGGCCAGCCGCTCATCGGCGCGAAAGCCGGACTGCGCGCCGCGTGCCTGGCCGGAGTCGTCACCGGCAAACTGGCCGACCCCGAGCGCACACGCAACGAGGGTGACATCACCCTGGCCGCAGGCGACCTCGACGAGGCGGTATCGGGCCTGCTCACCGATGGTCTCGCCGCCAGCGACATCCAGGGCAAGACCGTGCCGAGCGGATTCGCCCGGGTCGACGCGTTCCGTGCCGGCGTGCTCAACGGCGAGAACACCTGCATTTCCCGATACTCGTAACGCGCGTCAGCCGCCGAAGGGCGGCGGCGCCGCGGGCTCGTAGCGCAGCACGCGGTTGCCGATCATCACCTCGGTGCCCTGCACCAGGATCATCGGCTGGTTCGGGGTGAGCCGGACCCAGTCCCGGTAGCCGGGCAGGCGGGTGCGGGTGCCGTTGGTCGACCCCCGGTCCACCACGGTCACATCCCAATTCACGAGGTGGACCTCGGCGTGCGCACGCGACATCCCGCCCGACGAATCGTCCACCTTCAACGGGATCAGCCCACGTTGGACGGCATCGGAATTCTCCGGATCGCGTCCGATGACCGCGTCGGCGGCCAGCATGTAGGTCATGCCGTCGTCGAGGACGAGCATGCCGAGCGGCGGACGCACCACCTCGATCAACTGCTGCGTCTGATCGACCGGCATCCCGCACACCGTGCAGAACGCCGATCGTGGATCACTGGGATGGGCTCGCGCGCATTTGAATCCCAGCACCTTGACGGTGAGCGCGGTCGCCTTCGCCGTCGCCTCCAGCCTGCGCTGTAGATCCGGGTCGGGGCGGGGCGCCGGGTTGGTGCCGCCGAGCTGAGTCAGGGCGTGATGCGGATCGGGTTGTTCCGCCACCGAATCCAGCATCGAAGTCGCCGCCTGCGTGGCCGTGATGTGCGGTGCGGGCTCGGACGGTTCCCGGCGCTGCTGCGCACGAGGCTCGGGATCGATACGCGCGGTGGGCAACGGCGCCTGTTCACGCGCCACCGACGCCCCCGCTCGACCGGGATCGCTCGACCGCGCGCCATCCGACCACACGATCGCGCCCGCCGCCTGCGCGATGCCCTCGACCAGCCAGCCGATCCCCCTGCCCGCGGGCAACTCCGGGATACGGCCGTCGCCGCTGTCGATGAACAGCGCGACAGCGCGGGACGGAATCGACGCGACCCGGTCCACCGTGAACGCCGCGTCACCGCCTCGGAAGAACTCGGTCCGACCGGCGTCCTCCAGCACCACCGTCACCGCGCCGTGCAGGAAGATCGCCATCCCCCCGTGTTCGGCCGAGGACATAATGCCGAAATCGATCGGCACCCCCGGACTGATCTGCTCCGCGTGCTTCATCAACCAGCGCGTCGCCTGGCGCGCGATGAACGCACCGGGACCTTCGGGTTGCCGCTCGACGGCGTCACGCACCAGTTCGGCCAGCGACTCCACGGCGACGGCCGAGGGCGAATCCGGGGTCGGCTCCCCGCCGCCCCGATGCGCGACCAGCACCACCGCGCCCGCGACCCTGGCGACAACGTGGTTTCCCGCGACGACTTCGACCTGCCGCTCCTTCAACGGAATCCGCCTACTACGCGGGCCGGGATCGTCGCCATACCCACCAGGGTAGTGCGCGGCCGCTCACGAAGTACGGGTTGGTCACGATCGGCCGCCACATGCCCGGGGGCAGCGCGATCCCGAAATCAGCGGTCGCTCTGTCCCCACTCCATCCGGTAACTTCGGAGGGCACATTCGGGAGGAACGAGGGGCCTGTCATGGTTCGGACTTCGCGCGTCGCATCGGTTGCGGCATGCGTACTGTTGGCGGGGTTGCTGAGCGCCTGCGGCGGGGTATCGGGAACGGCCGTTCCCGGGGAGATCGACGTACGGAAGCTGGAGGTCGGCACCTATCCCGTCGACGCCCATGAATACGATCAGAACTCCTCCGGAAAAGGCTCGCTGCTGGAAGGTATGCGCATGGCCGACGCGGTCGTGCCCAGCGTGCAGATCGACTCGTCGCTGAAATACGGTCGCGGCAGCACCGTACTCACCGACGCCACCGAAGCACTCGACTTCCTCGCCAAGACCTCGAAACCGGTACTCGACAACCGCAAGTACATCACCGGCTTCGCCGCGAGCGGCGCGGACAAACCCGACCCCGCGGGCCAGACCCACCCACCGACGGACGCCACCGCCGTCACCAACGTCGTGCTGCGCTTCCCCGACGAGGCCTCGGCCAAACTCGCCGCGCGCGAACTCGAGGACGCCGACCTGAGCGTCTCCCCCGACAACCGCAAGATCCCCTCGACCAAATACCCCGACGCGTACGTGCATTGGCGACCCGGCGTACCGAACGTCGGCGCGTTCCACGCGCACAAAGAGTTCGTGATCTCGCTGTTCATCCAACGTCCCCGCGCCGACAGCACCGACCTGCTGAACTGGGTCGACCGCACCCTCGCCGCGCAGGTCCCCGCCATCGACAACTTCCGCGCGACCCCCGTCAACCAATTCGACTCACTGAAGATCGATCCCGACGGCCTCCTCGCCCGCGTCGCCGTCGCCGACCGCAAGGGCCACACCCCCGACGACGACTCCTTCGCCATCTACGGCCCCAACCACGGCATCCACTCCGCGGACGACGAATCGGTCACCCAGAAACTCCTCCAGGACACCGGCGCCGACAAAGTCGCGATCGTCGACGCGAGTTCGGTCACCCGGGTCCGCGATTTCGACGCGGCCCGCAAACTCGTCGACGGCCTCATCGACACCGCGGGCGACAAGTTCGACCCCATCACCGCACCCACCGACGTCCCCGGTGCCAAATGCCTGCAACTCAACAGCCAGGGCGACCTGGAAAAGGATTACAAATACCGCTGCTACGTCCCGTACAAACGCTATGTCGGCGTGGTCACCAGTGACAAGGAACCCGATGTGCGGCAGAAGGTCGCGGCGCAGTACGCCCTGCTGGCCAATAGTTTGTGAGGGCGGGAAGCACCGTCGTGTGTTCCCGGCTCCGAACACTCAGCAGCGTCACCGGGGTTCTGATCGGCCTCGGCACAGCCGAGTCCTGATATCGCGTTGACGTAGGATCTGCCGGTAAGCACAGATAGCGGGGGAGGGTGAAGTTTGCTATGCGATGAACCGGGTGACAACGCCCGGCTCCGACGCTGGCGCGCGGGTGAGTCGGCAATGGGGGAACCGATGAGATTTCGACGCGGACTGGTCACGCTGCTCGCCATGGTGACCGTCGCCGGGGTCGGCTGTTCGGCATCGACCATCACCGGGGAGCCCCGCCCCGGTATGGCCTCGGTCGACGTGGCTTCGCTGAAGACCGGCGCTTACAAGCCCGAACCCAGCGCATACGACCCCATGATCGACACTCCGGGCGAGCTTCGGGCGGTCGAGGCCCGACGCATGCTCAATTACCTCGTTGTCCCCTCCGACATCGACAGCGATATCACCGAACTCAGTGGCACCGAACTGTTCACCACCCCCGAAATGCCATTCATCTTGGAGACTCTTCCGGAGAAATATCGGCCCGTCACCGTGGACAACAACCTGCTGATAGGTGTGTACGTCGTTCGGATCAACAAAGATCTGCGAAGCCGCAAGAAACTGATCATCTCGGTGCTGCGCTTCCCGACCGAGGCTGCCAGCAGAAAGGCCGTCGAACAGTTCGACCAGATCACCAATGCCGACCCCGGACGCCACACGATTCTCGTCGACGGTCATGCGGATGCCAGAACATCCTCGGCAGACGACATCACAGCCGTCTCGTTCATGCCCCATGGTTCATTCGTCATCCTGGTGAATGCCGGTGTCCCCCAGCCGAACCAGACCGCCCTGGCCGGCGTCATCGGAACGACCATCGATCAGCAGGTCGCCCGGTTGGCGCAGTTCCAGCCCACACCACTCGATGACATCCTCGATCTACCGATGGATCAGGACGGCATCATGCGACGCGCGCTTCCCAAAGCTCCCGGTGGTGGCGATCCGTTCTACAACGACGATGACTTCGGCCCTGTGCAGCCGGCAGGCCAACTGCACTTCGAGCGAAATCCCGTCGAGATGAAGCGAGCACTCGAGGAAAGCGGCGTCGATCTCATCGGACGCCGCGGCGGCATCGTCTATCGCACACGCGATCTGTCCGCCGCATTTCATCTGCAATCCGTTCTCGTCAAAGCTGGGAGGAACGACGAGGAACTGGAGCCGCCGCCGGGGCTCCCGGATGCCCGCTGTGTACGAATCGAATTCGTAGACCAGGTGAGACATTTCGATGAACTGTGCGCGGTGGTACGCGGAAGATACGTGGGCGTGGTCGTGGCGAAATCGAGATTCAATGGACGCTCCGACCCTGCGCTGTACAACCGAGCAGCAGCTCAATATGCGATTCTGGCCAGGAGCGAGTAGGCCGTGGTGCGATTCCGAAACGCCCTCACCGTCATCGCGGTTGCCGTGACTCTTGCGACGGGATGCGGCACCGATCCCGCTCCCGAAACCACCCTGAATGTCGCCGAACTCGATTCCGGAAATTATCCATCCGTCCCGCGAGACCTCGCGGAGTTGCGCGCATCGCAGTACGGGCCGCTCCGAGAAGCCGCTCGGATCGGTGCCGTCACATCGCTCATCATCGAATCGGACGACCGGTTTCCCTTCCAGCGACTGAGCAACCCCGAGCGCAGGTCCGTCCCGGGTGGAGACGCGATACGCGGCCAATACTCGTTGAGCGACGAGGAATTCGCCGAGTTGGCGCAGGGGTTTTCCACCGGTTGGCAGACCAGTGCCGAGCGTCGCAGCCCTGTGTGGCTCGGACGCCAGGTAAGTCTGCAGATCCTTCGATACTCGGATGCTTCCGCAGCCTCTGCCGCTGGGGACAGACTCGCCGAGCGTCAAGCCCGGAATCTGCCCGGTGAATCCCTTCGACTCGCCGACTTCGCACAGGCTCACGTCAAATGGTCACCTAGTCAGAAATATCTCGACGTGTGGTTGGCGCACGATTCTCTGCTGCTGGCTCTACATATCGATGATCCGGTGAGCGAGCCCGCCGAAGCGGCACCACTGCTGGAAATTTCCCACAGAATTCTCGTCGACGAGATCGAAGCACTGAAGTCGTACGCACCGACTCCGATCGCTGAATTCGACTCGATCCCTGTCGACGTCGATGGCCTGCTCAGCCGCACGCTTCCGTTGGAAGACTCCCAGAAACGCATGACGTACGACCAATCGGTGTTGTTGTCGGCCCGAGCAGCGCTGCACTACGAAATCCATCCGGCGTCATCGAAGGCCGCGTTCGAGAACTCCGGTGTCGACCTCGTCTCGTTCTCGGGGGGTCGAGTCTATCGAGCGCGAGATGCCGCAGGTGCCGCACGCTTGATGGCGGCGCTCATCGCTCAGAATTCGGTCGGATGGAAACCGATGGACCGCCCGCCGAACATGCCCATGGTCGAATGCTTCGGGACCGAGGACAAGACGATGAATGTCAGCTGGTATCCGCCGGTGTGCTTCGTCCCGATCGGCAGATTCGTTGCCAGAGTGACCGGAAAGAATCCCCAGGAGCTGTATCAGAAAGCGGCGGCACAGTACAAACTTCTGGTCTCGGAGTGATGTGGCGGACTGTATGAAACCCTTTCCAGCACGAACGCTGTGGGTCCTGCTCACCTCCGCCGCACTGGCGCTCGGCACTGCGGCTTGCGGTACCGAGATACCCGGCCACGCGGTTCGAGTCCAGCCCGACACCTCCGGTCTCGACGTCGGCAACTACGAGGTGAAGCCCCGCACGGTCGGCAATGCCAAGAACCAGCGGCAGGCCAGAGCGCGTGAAGCGCAAAGACTGGCCGACTTCGTAGCACTCCCCTACGAGGCCGATCCCGCGTATGTGGAGGACGCGTGGTTCGTCCGCACTCACATCGTCCTGAACCGAAAGACGTTGGGCAATCTGGTCATCAACGATACTTTCGATGATGTCGCGAAAGACCTGGTAGCCGGATGGGTCAATGCGTGGTCGACAGGTGGTGCGGAGGACGCCCCACGGCGCACGATGAATATCGCCGTCCTGATGTTCCCGGATGCGAATACCGCGAATTCCGTCAGCCCGATGCTGGAGAACGACGACTTCACCTACAACCGGGACAACGAACCTGTCTCGATCACCAAGCATCCGAACACGAAGGCACACTGGCGGCCCGGAGTGTCGTCCATCGGCTCATGGACCGTCGTCGACAGGTACGTCATCTTCATCAAGGTCGTCGACGACACCTCCGCACCCGATCTACCCGCGCTGATCACACACGTCGAGCGGATGCTCGACGTCCAGATTCCACTGCTCGGCGAATTCCGGCCCACTCCCGGCGCTGACCTCGCCCGGATTCCGCTCGACCCACCGGGCATGGTGGGACGCACCCTTCCCAGCAGCCTGGAATCACCCGTTCGTCCGGAGCCCGACGGCTACTACACCGGCCGCGGCGCCGTCTCGCTGTTCTTGACCGGTGGCGCGGATACATTGTCTTTGCTGAAGAAGAACGAGGTCGATCTCGTCTCGTTCGGCGACGCGGTCGTGTTCCGAAGCAGGACCGTGCGGGGAGCCGAAGCTCTCTGGCAGGAGTGGCGGTCATCGACGAGACGGGAACCGGATCAGACGATCGTCGCATCGCCCGCCGGACTCACGGACCGAGTGGACTGCTTTGCCCAACACACGGGCTCCGATCCCAACAAGTACCTCATCGACAATCTGTGCATGATGCATATCGACCGCTACGTCGTCCAAGCCCGTGGGAAGCAACTACCCGACCTGCATCAGAAGATCTCTGCCCAGTACACACTCTTGACCAGCAGGTGAGATCGCATCGGGCGGCGGTTCCATCCAAGCGACCGAGACATCGATTGCGGCAGCATCCGACGGAGGAACCTCGCGGTCTGCCGAATTCGCGCCGCCGCGAAGTCGAAGACCGAATGATCGCTTGCTAGATTGCACCCGAAGGCCCGCTCGCCGGGCATTCGACATCGTTGAGGAGGTCCCGAATGGCGTTGCGACCCGGCGCAATCGTAGGCGGCTACCGGGTGCTCCACGTACTGGGCAGCGGCGGTATGGGAACCGTCTACTTGGCGCAGAATCCCATCCTTCCCCGCCGTGACGCGCTGAAGGTCCTCAGCGCGGACCTGTCCACCGATCACGAATTCCGCGCGCGATTCGAACGCGAAGCCAACCTTGCGGCCGGTCTGGATCATCCGAATATCGTCGCGGTCTACAACCGCGGCGAAGAGGAGGGCCAACTGTGGATCGCCATGCAATACGTCGACGGGACCGACGCGGCCGAAGAGGCCAAGGCGAGACCGTCGACGATGACACCACAGCGCGCATTGCGGATCATTTCCGAAGTCGGCAAGGGGCTCGACTACGCACACAGGCGCGGGTTGCTGCACCGCGATGTCAAACCCGCCAATTTTCTGTTGTCCGCACCCGAACACGGGGACGACGAGCGTGTACTCCTCACCGACTTCGGCGTCGCGAAATCCTCGGAGGACGGCCAAGACCTCACCGCGACCGGTAATTTCATGGCGACGGTCGCCTACGCGCCGCCGGAGCAACTGATCGGAACGAGCCTCGATCCGCGTGCGGACATATACAGCCTCGGATGTTCGTTCTTCAGGCTGCTGACAGGCCAGAACCCCTATCCTTCGACCCTGCCCGCCGTCGTCATGATGGGCCATATCCACGAGCCGCCGCCGAAACTCAGCGCGGTGCGCCCCGGCCTACCCGCGGCTCTCGATGATGTGATCGCCAAGGTGCTGGCCAAGGATCCCGCACAGCGGTACGCGACGTGCCGCGAGTTCGTCGCGGCAGCCGAGGCCGCGATGCACGGGCCACAGCATTTTCGGGCGCCCGACGGGGGTAGCACCACAGATCCGCGCGCGACATACCGGCCGTACCCCACCCAGCCGCAAAGCGAGAGGGACGCGTCGTACGTGGCTTCGGGAAGCGTCGCCTCCGCTACCACCGATCAGCAGCTGGTGACGACGCTGAGGTCGGCCTCCAGCGCGCGGGCTCGGGCCCGTCGATGGCTCGTCGCCGCCGTCGTGGCAATCGTTGCCGCGGCCGCTGTCACGACTGGCGCACTACTTCTCACCAATGGGGATTCATCGTCGAACACCGGCGGTGGCGCCGATTTGGCGCAGGTCCGTAAGTCACACCCGGAATTCGACGGGAAGACGGTGACGGCAATGAATTTCGGAACCGCGACTCTGTCCGTCGCGCTGAATCCAAGTCCACAGGCAAAATTCTTGCAGGACCTCGGGTTTCGATACAGCACCAAGTACAAAGCGGTAGGTGATGAGAACTCACCACGGCAACTGCCGATCGGAACGTCTTCCTCCGAAATCGACTCCGAAGTACTCATCGTGTTTCGTACCGATAAAGAAGCAGGCAATGGCGGGTTCCGCGGATTGCCCACCGGAATATCGTACAGCTCAGCGAAGATCGTGATCATCGACGATCTCGCGACCGTACAGGCATTCCAGGTGTGGACTGATCAATCCGCCGGAACATTGATCGACAGTTTGGTTTCCGCGATCGCGAAGGTTGTCGCGAAGTAGCGGACTTCGCTCGGCACCTTGACAACTCGTGGCGCACAGTGAATTGCACACGAAACGCAGGTAGCGCTGCCACACACCGTTCGGTAGTGTGATGTCCAGCCAGCCCACTCGCCGTTCAGGTGGAGCAAGCAGGGGGAAGGAGGGGAGCGATCGCGCTGGCGGCGACCGACGCGATGACACCGCGGTCGAGATATTCGGGGGAAGTCAGCTAGACCCTCCACCTCGGTGCAGTCCGGTCGACCATGCGCAAGCTTCGGGCCACGACGGAATCCAGAAGATTTCCACGAAATGGATGGAACCGATCGGGCGAGGGGTGCGTCCAACCATATGAACAGTGTCAGCTCAGATTTCGGGCGACGACCACGAGCAGCAGGAGGAAGCCAGCATGGCGGAACAGTTGAAGGCAGACAGTACGGTCATCGCGCAGAAGGCCAAGGAGTTCCAGGCCCAGCACGATAGCTTGATGATCGCCATCAGGACCCTGAAGGCCGACGAGGACAACGTCACGAACGGCGCAAACTGGCAGGGTCAAGCCCGCGACGCGTTCAACTCGTTCATGGAGCGCTACTACTACCAGGCCGACAAGATGAACGACAAGCTCATGGAGACCTCCGAGAAGCTGGTCAAGATGAGCGGCAACTTCCAGGATCAAGACGACACGTTCTCGTCGAAGGTCCAGGCTCAGATCTCCAGCCTCGATCTTCCTCCGGTCTAATTCCTCTCTCTCGAACGATTCGTAAGGAGTCTGAACTATGAGCAAGCCGATCTCAGCCAACTTCTCGGGTGTCGAATCGGGTGCGCAGCAGATCATCAAGCGCGCCGAAGGCATCAGCCAGGATCTCGAAGCCTTCCACAAGAAGGTCGAAGAGTACGTCGCCGTGTACGGCGCCGGTGCCGCCAACGATGCGTTCAGCGAAATGCAGCGGAACTGGGCCAAGCAGGCCGAATCGCTGCAGACGACGCTGAACGGCGCCGCCCAGCTGGTCAGCACCGGCAACTCGGAGCTGCAGAGCACCGACTCCGCTCTGGCCAACCTGTTCTGACGGCTGTCTGTCCTGCGGTATGTGCCCCCGGCGTTATGCCGGGGGCACACGGCTTTTCATGAACGTTTCACCGGTGCGCTGGGTAGCCGTCGGCGAACCGACGAGCTGCGCGTCTACGGCATCACATCGACCGAGGCCGCGAACTTGTCGCAGGTCGTAACCAGCGCGTCCCACCCGTTCCCGGCGTACTGGCAACCGATGCTCACCTGGATGCCGTGTTCCACCAGTATGTGCCAGCGCACGGTCGAACCACCCTCCGGCCGTTCGGTATAGGCCAGCATCGAACGGCCGCCGAAGACGACGTCGCGGCGCAGGTCGCTGATCGTCGGCTTCTGTTTCATCTGGTCCGCTAGATCGGCGGCGATCTGTTCGTATCCGGCGTTCGGGGCGACGGAGCCCTGGATGACGGTGATTCGCAGTTTGGTGCCGTCGATCGGTGCGAGATCGACGCGGGAACCGCCCGTGGCCGGGGTCGCCTTCCAGCCGTCGGGGGTCTGGAAACGGATGCGGCCGAACACTTCCGGTGCGGGGCCGGGTGGGG